>NZ_JBNHEQ010000064.1:30017-59319 GCF_050016015.1 Dapis hubbardiae BLCC-M172 | reverse complement strand
TGGTGTTGGGGTGCTTTAACAAATGTTATTAACTGTTGCCTATAGAGTAATAGTCGGAAAACCAGAAATATTTTCATCTTGTGGAGCTTTCCACAAATACTGGTTTTTCCCTCATCAAATCTTGCCATCCATAGCTATTCAGTGCAAAGCCACCAACATTTTCATTCTCTGAAGCTCCAAAAAAAATCGCGCCTCAAAGAATTTTCGGTTGCATCCTGACAATTTTTGTGATATCATAAAATTTATATGGAGTCGTTCGCCCCTACGCATGACTTTTTATTCAACTAAAAATAGTAAAGTTTTCCACCTCAGAGCGAATGTTGTACAAAAGAGTATTGTATAAACATAGCTAGTTTTCTGTAGGGGTAAAGCCAACAATATTTGCATTCTCTGAAGCTCCCGAAAAAAATCGCGCCTCAAAGAATTTTCGGTTGCATCCAGATAAATTTTATGATATCACAAAAATTATCTGGATTCGTTTGCCTCTACACATGATTTTTTATTCAACTAAAAATGGTACAGTTTTCCAGCTCAGAGTGAATTTTGTACCAAGGAAAATTAATCTAAAAGATATCAAATGTTCTATATATAAAAGAGCATTATGTCTAATACAGCTAATTTTCTGTAGGGGTTTAGTCTCCAAACCCCTACCTTAACTATTAGTAATTAGTAGTGGAACTTAAGCATCAAAAATTTACTACCGTGATTTTTGCTTTAATAAACCTGAACCGAAACCTAGAACACCCAAAGCAATTAAACCCAGTGCAGAAGTAGGTTCTGGCGTTGATGCACTCTCAATTTCTGTACCTTGCACAATATTGTCAATTCCTGTATTAATACTCCTTCCATTTACAGTAGTCCAGCGAATAGAACTAATTTCTTCACTAGCAAGTATTCCTAAAAATCCTACAGTTGTTGGGTCGTGATTTAATACAAAAGTGTCAAGAATACCAGTAGTACCAAAAACGCTGACTGTTGCTGGACCAAAAGCATTAAGATAAGATAAGTATCAAATCCTACTACTTCCGTAGGTGTACCAAATTCTACTGTAAAATCTTCACCACCGGTAGCAGTTAGTATGCTGCTAGTAGTTACAGGAACACCAAAATTACGTTATCCAGGGGAAGAAACCCATACATTGTTACGACCAACACCTGCATATGTATTACCATTACTAACAAAGGATGGAAGACGACGATCTTTTGGTGAGAATGCCTCAAAGTCTTCTACTAAAGTTGTATTTGTTAAGGCATCAAAAGCATTAACATCAGTAAAAAACATTGTACTAGCATGAGCACTTCCACTAGCTCCAGCTACAACAATTAATCCTCCAGTAATTGTTAATAATTTACTCAATGTAGTTCCAATTTTCATTAGACTAACTCCTGTTAAATATAGTTAGAAAATAGAAGGTTCGTTTCAGCTTGTAAGGTAGTGAAATTTGATCAAGAGAAAAATACTAGCTGATATGAAATAGGAATATCTGAAACAAACCAAATCTATAGAATTGTTTTTGTCTTGTGTTTTTAAATCATAAAGCATGAATATAAAAAAAGTTGTCGAAAATCGACAACCTTAATTAACTAATTCAAAAACCAGTTATAGCAATACATTCAGCATAAATTAAGTTGAAATCGACAAAAGTATTTTTTAACATTGTCGAACTTCGACAGCTAAATTAATTATCAGGATGCTATAATAGAGTGTTTAATTAAATAGTTATAATTACAGCTCTTTTCATAATTAGCAGACCACAAAGTAGAGAAGTTGTATGCAACGTCCCTACAGAGTTATCATTTTTTTAATTAGGAGAAAAATATGAACAAGATACAAGGTTCTGTAATTATTTTATTTAATAGTAATAAGCAAATTTTGCTCGTGCTGAGGGATGATAAAAATTATATTCCATTTCCTAATACTTGGAATTTATTAGGAGGATTTTTAGAAAATGATGAGTCTCCAGAAGAATGTATTCGTAGAGAAATAAGAGAAGAAATAGAAATTGAATTAGGAAATATTAACTTCTTTCAAAAGTACAATATTTATGACAGAGAACATTATATTTTCTGGAAACAAATAGATTTAGACTTAACGCAAACTAAACTTAATGAAGGTCAGCGTTTAGCTTATTTTCGTAAAGATGAATTAGACAAACATCAACTTGCTTTCCAATGCAATTATATTTTGAATGATTTTTTTTCCCAGATATTATGACACCAGTTGAGTAAATAGGGTCTGCTGAAAAAGTCTTTTTTTAACGAGTAGAGGAGCGGGGGAGTAGGGGAGTAATTTTTTTTGCCCAACGATGCGCCATAAATGCTAACTTTTTGATTTTTCGGGAACCGTGCATAAAGAGCTGAAAAATAGGTACTTTTTCTAGACCCAAAAAGGCTCCAACCTTTACCTGTAAATGCTTTGATATTTAACCAGTAAGCCCTAAATAAATTATAAATTATTCATTATAAATTATCAATTATCAATTATTAATTATTCATTATTAATAATAGCCTGAGTCGCAAAATTTTCATTTCTCGTCGGAGAAAGAACTCTAGCTTTTAAAATAGCAGCTCCTAAAAAAGCATAAGAAACCACACCCACAAACGCCAAAAGAAATATATTTAAAACCCCAGAAGCATTCCATAAAGCATGAAGAATAGAAGCAGTAAAATAACCAACTCCTAAAATCAACCAACTATTACGACGTCTTAACACACTTAAGCCAATAAAATAACCAAAATAACCACTATAAGCCATGTGACCGGCAACTGAACCTAAAATTCTTGGAATTAACAATTGTAATCCTACCAATTCACTTGCATCTACTCCTAATTGTAAACTAGCACTATCCACAATACTTGGAACATATTGCCCCAGAGTTTCCAATAAAGTAAATCCTAATGCTGAAGCTGTTCCTAATAAAATTCCATCTAAAGGTTCCCAAACACCAATTTTATTGCGCCAAGAGGAATGTAAATTACGACCCATTAATAATGCTAAAAACACAGGCAATGCTTTGAGCAACTCCTCCATTAATCCCGCTCCAAAAAACATCCTGATTAGGAAATTGAAAAAACCAACTTGCTGAGGATTTACTGATATATCCCCAGGAAGTATAATCCGAAATACCCCAATAAAAACTGTAAGAATAGGACTCAATAAAATTAAAACAGTTGTTAAAGCAGCTCCAAATAATACCCACCAAGGCTTTTTTTTCCCACAAAGTCGATAAACAAAATAATAAGCTGCACTAGCAATATAAGTCGCCAAAAATAAATTAAAAGCTCCCGCATTACCAACTGTTAAAAACATTAAAACCACAAAAATTACAGTGATAATACCAGGATAAAGATAAGCCTTTTTAGCCAATTGTTTTCCTGTAGAAGCAATTGGAAATAACTGTGTTAAAGTAATAGAATCAGTATCTTCAACATCTTCAACTCCCACATTAACATTACTAACAGAACTTACAGGAGGTGGAGTAAAGTTTACTTGTGGTGATACTGATGCGGTTGATTGTTGGTGGGATAAGTTATCGAATATAAATTCTGGTCCATTAGAACCTAGACGAATACGATCGCCCACTTGTAAAATTTGACATTCTTCTAGTTTCTCTCCATTAATATAAGTACCATTCACACTATTTAGGTCAAAAATCTCCCATCTTAAACCATTAGTTCCAGTTTGTTCAGTATGAAGACGAATTAGTGCATGACGGCGAGAAACCATCCTATACATTTTTGTCTCTAGGACAATGTGACAAGTTGGATCGCGTCCTAGCATTACCTCTTCTGTCTCAGATAGGTACTTCTTTATGAGTTGTTTCTCACATAGCCTTCTTGTAGACAGTTGTCGCAAAAATGCCATTTTTTCAGATACTTGGTAGTTATTTCAAAAGTCAGGGACTAGGGAATAGGGAATAGGGAATAGAGAATAGGGAATAGGGGGGATGAAATAGTTGATTCTATATCTTTGAATTGATTTAATTAAAACTTTTGCCAGAGGTCTAGTTATGAGTTAGTAGTGACACTTTCCTTTCCGGAATGCTCCGCAAACGCGAAGTTTAACTACATCAGTTATCAGCATCGACTGCTGAAACCAAAAGCTGGAAAAACTAAAGTTTATTTTTTTCATTTCCTTAAAAGGTAAGACTTGAAACCTGATTTTTTTGCCAATACAATAGACATCTCCGAAAAATAAATAAACCTTTTAATTATATTAGCTAAAGAAAGAAAAATTCACCATAAAAAAATATTTTTTCCTCCCTTTTTCGGAAAAATATTTTACCTATTCCCAGTTAAGTGTTTCCTGTTCCCTCCTATGGGAAAAAATCTATATATTTTTCACGCCTAAGTCTAATTAAGGTTTGCTGAAAAAGTATGTATTTTTTAAGGAGTCGGGGAGTAGGGGCGATTTCCTACGGAATGCTCCGCAAACATTAATTGCCCCTACCGGAGTAATTTTTTTGCTCAACTATTTGCCCAAAATGCGCTCCTTTTTGATTTTTCGGGAACCGTGCATAAATAGCCGAAAACTAGGTACTTTGTTCTAGACCTAAAAAGGCTAAAACCTTTCTCCGTAAATACTTTTATATTTAATCAGCAGAGCAATAATTATCAATGAGTAATTATCAATTAAAAATTATTCATTGTTGAATTTTTACTGATTTGCTTTAGCATCTTGAATTGCTAAATAAAAAAGTAAAGCTGCAAGAGGTATACTCAAACTTAGAATTACCCCTGTTACTAAACCTCCTAATTCTGGTTCCCCAGAAGATAACTCAAAAACAGAGCCAACTGCCGCGATCGCTGCTATACAAGACCCACCCAAAAACAAACCTGACTTAGGAGTTCCTACCATATTTTTTATTTCCAAGAATTTATTGACTTTTTTTGTTTTTCGTGATATGAAAAAAATCAGGGCTGAGTTTTCCAGCCCCTAGATATTAGTTTCCATCAGACTCAAGCAACAGACTTAACAGCTTTAGGAGAGAACTTATGCTTGGCCAATTCTTCATTAAGTGCCAACTTATTTTCTACTCGGTCTACAAAAAGCACTCCATGAAGATGATCCATTTCATGCTGAATTGCCCTAGATAATAATTCTTTAGCCTGAAGAGTTTTAGGGCGACCATTTTCGTCTTTGTAGGCAACTTCAATAATTGAAGGACGTTTAACATCCAAATAAACCCCAGGAATACTCAGACATCCCTCTTGGAAAAGACAAATATCACTACCATACCTTTTAATTCTAGGATTAATCAAAACTAGAGGAGGGGTAGCAGAATTATCTGGCTCACAGTCAATCACAATAACCTGTTTTTGGACAGCAACCTGTGGTGCAGCCAAACCAATACCATCAGCAGTATACATAGTTTGGAGCATTTCTCGCACCAGTTGCCTAATATCATCATCTACCTTAGCAACTCGCTTGGCTGACTGGCGTAAAGAGCGATCGCCCAGATAATGTATTTCTAGAGGTGATTTGTTTAATTTTTCCTTATTAACTATAATTTCAGAATTCATAGAGTCTTAACTTACCAAAATCGCTACATCTTTAATTTATTTATAGGTATTTTTCCTACCTCTTGCTCTATTTTAATAGAAAATATTAGGTTTCTGCCCATGAACAGTTAGACTGACTATCAATTAATTAATTAGAACATCGGATTGACAAGGGAACAGAAAAAAATAAATCCTCAAATCTCGTACCTTGTCCTTAAATCCTTGGGACTTACCTCAATCAACCCAGTTACTAGGATAAATCTTTGGTTTGAACAATAGAAATCTACGAAAAACCCTATTTCTAGGTTTGCGTGCATAAGTCCTGATTTTATTATCAATATATATAGCTAAAGTTAGAAGTTAGAAGTTAAAAGTAAAATTATTGCTGTGACTACGTTTTGGCATTTGAAAATGTCATAACACCAATGACAATTGCTATATTTATGCCCAACTATCTACTGCGTCCAAAATCCCTAAATTAATTAGTCAAGTATAATATATTATTTAATTTGGCCTTACTTCTAGATTAACCTAATATTTTCTAGCTTTTATTTCTGGACAGGCTTAGTCCCAATTTAATTGATACAAATCCTAATCTCTAGCTAAACTTAGCCTGACATATTATTGCTCTAACTTCTTGCCATAATCATGGCAAAAAATTTTTACATACCTCATAAAAACCTGTCTGTACTTGGTTTCCAAGTCCCCACCATTATATTTCAAAAAAGCAAAAATCAGAAATGCTATGAATAATGACTCTAACTCCTCTCCAGCTAATAATCCCAATTCCAGCCCTACATTAAAAAGTCCCAACGGTACCCAGGAAGCAATTACTCCTGTAAAAACAGCAATAGAGCAGTTAAACCTCATAGACAATGAAATAGAACAAATGCTTCCCGCCTCTGCCACAAATAATGCTTTAGTGGACAATCAAAAATATGAAGGGCCAAGAAATAGATTAGCATCCATTGTCACCCTAGTAGCGATCGCATTGATGATTCTAGGGTTAGCCATGGATAATGTGCTGCTTGGTTATACCAGTGCGGTTGTAGCAATGGTAGCTTCAGTCCGGATGATTTGGCCTAGTTGGGGTAAAGTCTGGAAAACTATGATTCCCCCAGTTTGGCGTAACCTAATCATTGCCTGCTTTGGTATCCTGTCAGCTATTGTAGGTTTACTGATGTTAAGTGGAGCAAACCAAGAACCTGGTAGTCGGAATATCCAGATTAACTGGGATGCCATTGGAGCGGTAGGTGAACTTATTGGTGCATTAGGTCAAATTTTAATTGCAATTATTGCGGTATATGTAGCTTGGCGACAATACGTTATTTCCAAAGATTTGACAATTCAGCAAAACCGCATAACTCAACAACAAACCATTGATGCTTACTTTCAAGGGGTTTCCGATCTAGCAATGGATGAAAAAGGTTTCTTAGAAGATTGGCCACAGGAACGAGCGATCGCTGAAGGTCGTACAGCAGCTATTATCAAAAGTGTAGATGGAGAAGGTAAAGCGAAAATTCTCAGATTTTTATCCCAGTCTAGACTGGTGACACCCATTAAGCGCGATAGATTATTAGGTCGCCCCATACTTGATGGTCAAGGGGGTTATGCTGAAGATAGAGAATATGGTATTCGTGTTATTGATTTAGGAGTAATGTTAGCAGGTGCTGACCTGACAAAAACAGATTTGCGGTGGACAGAATTAAGTGATGCTAATCTGGTAAGAGCTAATCTTGACGGTTGCGATCTGGTAAAAGCGAATTTTTCTCGTACTATTTTATATGAAGCAAGTTTGGTAGGTGCTGACTTAAGGGGAGTAAGATTTTTTTATGGCACTGCTGAAAATGCTACTCCCCGCAGTCGTACTAATGTACCTAACTATCAGACTGGTGTTTACACTGGTGCAGTTGTGGAAAATGTTAACTTTACAGGAGTCAAGCGGTTGTCTGATGAACAACTTTATTATTGTTGTGCTTGGTGTGGGAAAAAAAGTAGAAAAACTATACCAGGTGGTTGTGAAGGTATTCCAAATAAATTGGGGCGTTAGATTTTCGGGAGCTTGGGGAGTAGGGGAGAGAGGGAGTAGGGGAGTAGGGGTAGGGACGTTGCATGCAACGTCCGTACGGGAGAGGGGGAGTAGGGGTAGGGACGTTGCATGCAACGTCCGTACGGGAGAGGGGGAGTATGGGTACTGTCAAGTATAGTCGCAGTTAATTTACAGCGCTTTTCAGATTGATGATTTCACGTTACAACCAAAACAATGTACTGACTAATCATGGTTAATGCTTACTGTAGTCTAGCGAAATGAAAACCGCTGTAACTTCTAAATTCAGAATTCTCAATTCAGAATTCTCAATTCTAAATTCTGATTTCCCAAGCTGCTTCAAAAAAATCTCGTTCGCAGAGCATAGCATAACAGTAAATTGATTCTACTTCTTGAATATTGTCTGCGTAACTGTTTATCACTTTCTCTAACTTTTGCGCTAAGTGTTCAAATTCCTGACTGCTGTAAGTACAAATCCAATCAGAATATTGATGCTCTGGGATTTCCGGTGTAGCTAACTGTTGCCCTAAAAAAGCATAGAGTCGCATACAAGGTGTCATTGCTGTAGCGATCGCCCCAATATTATTACCCCAAGCAGTCGCTAATAAAAAATCTGTGTAACGCCGTGTAGCAAACCCAGGAGTAATATTTTCTAAATTTACTCCCCATTTAGCAGCATAGCTTTGATGCAATTCTAATTCCTCTTTCACCCCACCTGCAAGAGTATGAAACAATTCAAATGTTTTCCATTCAGGAGACTTAGCAGCAGCAATACTGTAAGCACGGGCAAATGCTCTCAGGAAAAAAGCATCTTGCCCCACATAATAGGCAAAACTTTTCTGAGGCAACGTACCGTCAGCAATTCCTTGTACAAAAGGATGAGATAAACAAGCTGTTGCTAAATGTTGATTAGTTTTCCATAGATTATTTGATATCATAATATTTTTCATAGAATAGAGAAAAATGTAAGTTGGGTTTCGTTATTCAACCCAACATCTCTAAGTTTTTTTCTAGACATCCGTTGGGTTGTGCTGGCGCTGAACCCAACCTACTAGACTGACACACCTTAAATAGTGCAATAGTAGGGGCGGGTTTCCCCGTTAAATTAACGAAGCTAAACCTAAAATTAGATAAACCCGCCCCCCAATGATTATCATGTCCGGATAAGAGCGTGATAGAACTCCGTTCCGAGGTGCGCGACCAAAAAACTTTCTCATGCATATACTTTTTTTCTCCCCTCTTCCCTCCTGACTCCTGTACGGGCGTTAACGATAGTTATGCGAAGCTAACGGCCGTTTCGCGGAGCGACATGTTTGCGGAGCATTCCGTCAGGAAAACGCCCCTACGACTCCTGACTCCTCCCTTTTTATTTATAACTATTCAACCGGACATGATGTAACACACAATCTTAGATATGTCAGTCTACCACAATATTACAATTAATCATCCCCAAATGAAATATTCTTTAGTAATTCCTATTTATAATGAAGAGAAAAATCTCCCAGAATTATATCGACGCATCAGTACAATAATGAATAGAATGGATGGAGATGTAGAACTAATATTGATTAACGATGGTAGTCGCGATCGCTCTCTCCAAATTCTCCGAGAATTGCATCAACAAGACTCTCGAATTTGTTATTTAAGTTTTGCTCGTAATTTCGGACATCAAGTTGCTGTTACTGCTGGTTTAAATTTTGCTAGAGGAGAAGTTATTGTAGTCTTAGATGGAGATTTACAAGATCCGCCAGAATTAATTCCCGACTTAATAGAAAAGTGGCGACAAGGTTATCAAGTTGTCTATGCTCAACGCACAAAAAGACATCAAGAAAGTTGGTTAAAAAAGTTGCCTGCTTTTGTTTATTATCGCATTTTAAGACATTTAGCAGATGTGGAAATTCCTATTGATACTGGTGACTTTTGTTTGATGGATAGAGCTGTAGTAGATGTGTTGAATAAAATGCCAGAAACTAATCGTTATATTAGGGGTTTAAGAGCATGGGTAGGTTTTCCACAAACGGCAATAAAATTTGAAAGAGAACCTCGTTTTGCAGGAGATATTCAATATACTTTTGCAAAATCTTTAGCCTTAGCAATTAATGGTTTAGTATCTTTTTCTAAAGTACCTTTACGACTGTCTACTTATGTAGGATTATTTGCTGCTTGCGTAGCTTTATTAATGGCTTGTTTAGTATTATATTGGCGGATTTTTTATCCCGATTCACCATTAACAGGTTTAGCAACAATTATGATGGCAATCTTCTTTTTAGGGGCGGTGCAATTAGTAAGTATTGGAATATTAGGAGAATATATAGGACGTATTTATGAAGAAGTAAAAGGTAGACCCCTTTATACTTTATCTGAAGTTGTAGGATTTGAGGATAGGGATTAAAAAAAGTAGGCAACTATTCAAAAAATTAATGTTGGGTTTCGTGGTTACTCAACCCAACCTACAAAACTATGGTGAGCATTATAATTTTAGAAAAATATATTGGATGGAATATACTGTAGCAAGAATAGTTAGGTCAATGAAGTTTCAGGTAGAGGTTCAATTAACAAATAAGCAGAGATTAGATAGACATTTTTGTAAACACTTAGACTTTCTATGTAAAGTCCCTACATTCGAGGTATTTCCTACTCACAAATAAAGACTAAAACTCGCCTCTCCCTACTAGATATTAACTGTTAGGGAAAGGCAAGTTGATAGAATTATTTCTTAATACTAAAATCTCTAGGAAAACTCAGTCTTAAATATTTTGACGTTGAATAAAATATTTGCTAATTATGGTAAACCATTGCAGGGAGGTGCAGAACTCTTCACAGTATTAGTATTCCCGTAATGATCAGCAGCAATTTCGTTTGCCCTGCTTCTAACCTTATGATAAGCACATACTGCTGCTGGACAACCGTTCATATAATCCTCTGTTGATTCTCCCCCCCAACATTTCCCTTTAGGAGATATAATAATTTTATCTCCTTGACCAGGACATGGTGCCCAACGTGATGATGAATAAAAACAAAGTTTTTGTCCAGTATCAGGATTTGTGTAAGTTTTGGAATTTACTACTTGACCCCAAGGACTACCTCCATACTGTGCTATACTATCAATGTTAGTTAACTCCGAACTAATACTTGTATAATTAGTCTGGGTAGAAAGGTTTTCTGGTAAGTTAGCATTAGCATTTCCAGTTCCTTTAATGACAATTCCACTGATGGCTAATACTGTACCAATTAATAAAATTCTGGCTTTTCTATTCATTGATTTGCTCTAGAAACTAATCCATAATTTTTAACTTTTTTTCATCAGTAAAAATACAGATAGAACAACTGACTAAAGCTAAAAAATTGGTTTGAACTGCTAATATTTATATTATTTTGACCATTAACATTTTGTCAGTCGGAAAATGTCCTGAATTTAATGTCTGAAAAAGTCAGAAAATGTCATATTAAAGTTTATCCAAATAATTAAGTTAGTGAATTTTCTGATTTTAAGGAGATGTAAGTAGGTGAGGTGGGTGGGAAAATTTACAAGTACGTCATTGCGACTGGAACGGAGTGGAAGGAAGCAATCTCAGGGGTTTCGACTGTATCAATATTTCGTTAAATAGTGAAGTTTATTTGCGCCTACCTACTTAGTTATTAATTGTTAATTATTAATTATTAAAAGTATGGATATTCAAGATGTTTTAAAACTTGCTGATCGCCTGGTTTTTAATCATACGGAAAAACACTTGGATGACTTACAAAAAACTATTATTGAAGGAGTTTTTCAAGGAAAAAAGTATGCTGATATAGCCGAAAAGATTCCCTGTAGTGAAGGTTACATCAGAGATAAAGCTTCTGATTTATGGAAGATATTATCAAATTTATCCGGTGAAGATATTAATAAATCAAATTTTTGTTCCGCTCTAGAAAGATTACAATTTTCTGTTCATTCAACAGTCTCTAATTTTGCTAATTTAGGAGTTACGAATAATTTAAGTTTATGTAGCGATCGCCTCACCTCTTCAGAAAATCAAACAAATGGCAAAAAGAGAAACAGCTCGGCAAACAAAAAATCAGAAGACAAAATTACAACCTTACCCAATAAAAATATTAGAGAAGCTCCCGAAATAGGGAAAATTTACGGTCGAATTAAAGAAATATCGACCTTAGAAAATTGGATATTACAAGAAAACAGTCGGTTAATTGGAATATTAGGAATAAGTGGTATCGGCAAAACCACATTATCACGACATCTGCTAGAAAAAATACAAGATAATTTCGACTATATTATTTGGAAAAATCTATATCATGCTCCCACTTTATCAACATTAGTCGCGCAATTAGTCTTATCATTATCAAATCAAATTGATATTAACTTCTCCATATCCGAAATAACAGAAAAAAAATTACTCTTAGATTTAGACCTAGAAACATTATTATCAATATTTTATGAATATTTGCGCAATTATCGGTGTTTAATCATTTTAGATAACCTACAGGCAATCTTAGCAGAAAACAAATTTTCGGGAAATTATCAAAATCAATTTCAAAACTACAGTCAATTTTTTCAAAATATTGGCGAACTCCCTCATCAAAGCTGTTTAATATTCAATAGTTGGGAATCACCATTAGAAATAATCAACTTAACAGATTTGAAAACTCCCGTGAGAATAATGTCATTAAATGGCATTGGGGAAACAGCAAGAGAAATTTTTCAATCACAAAATTTATCCGATGAAGAAAACTGGCAAGAATTAATCAATACCTATCGAGGCAACCCTTACTACTTAAAAACAGTATGCCGCATGATTCAAGAAATATTCAATGGCAAAGTCAGAGATTATTTAGCATACAATAGCCTATTTTTAGGCGATGAAATTATTACCAAATTAGACCGAAATTTTCAAAGATTATCCTTATTAGAAAAACAGGTAATATCCCAGTTAAGTCAGATAGATAAACCAGTCACAGTTACAGAAATTTTAGAAAAATTACCACTATCACCACCCGACTTATTTCAGACAATTCAATTATTAGGAAGACGCTCATTAATAGAAAAAATTACACAAGAAGAATTGACACTATTTACAGTATCGCCTGTAATTAGAGAATATGTAAAAATGCTAGATAAAATTTCTAATTAGTCTAGAGATCATTCTAAATTTGTTTTAGTAATTTGGTTGATTAATGTGTCGGATAAAATTACAGTTTCCTCTTCAAGAGCATTAAATGGCGATATAGCTGCCGCTAGGCTCCGCCAACGCCAGTTTTGGCTATAATAAAAAATAAACCTCTTCAACTTTTCCTGAAAACGAATGAAAAAAAACCAAACGGAACAGTGGGAGCATCTTGCTCCCTTGCTAAGAATTGTTTATCCCCCAAGATTCGATCTCCCAACACTCCCCACCCTCCCCAAACTCTTACTGAAAAATAAAGGTATAAAGCTTCTATTTCAAGAGAAAAAAGAAAAAAATTCCTTTTAGGCAATCCTTCTATTACAGAAGAAGTAATTATCAATTATCAATTATTAATTATTAATTATTAATTATTAATTATCCATTATCAATTATCAATTAATGAACTATTCCCCATCCCCATCATGCGATCGTAAACATGACGAGAAAGTTTAGGGAATATCTCCTCATCTTGAGCATAAGCAGCATCTTCGGCAAAAATTGCCAAAATATAGATAGCTTTATCATCCAAAGTTCTGACAAACGCCACATCCATACGATGTTTAGAAGTGAAACCAACTTTAGAACCAAAATAAATATTAGCAGGTAGAGACTCGCCAAGAAAACCTTTAACTCCATTGTAGGGATCATTCTGCCATGCTTCCGGTTTTAAATCTCTAGTTAACAAATAAGCCATTCTCGTACTATACTTCCGTGAAACTGCCTGCCTGGTATAGATTTCATACATTAACCTGCTAGCATGGTCAGTTGAAATCAAATTTCGCAGAAACTTACCATTTTCCTTGCGTAATTGCCGATCGCGACCAACCGGGCCTGCTTGACTAGGAGAATATCTAGGATAATTTTTTGTACTAACTATTAAACGTTGATAACCTGCTTTCTGAAAAAATTCGTTGACTGATTTTCTTTCTTCTAGCCAAGTATTTAATTTTTCTCCTTCCAATTTAACTCCTGATTTAGTATTAGTAATTGCATCCAAAATTTTACTAGCAGAATCATTATGAGACTTCTGCATCATCAATCTTAAATCTTGATGAAACTTAGATTCATCATCAATTAAACCTTGTTCAACTGCCCCATAAAATGCAGCCATCCAAAATAATTTAGACACACTAGCAGGATATCTCAAAACTTGACCTTGATATCCAGCAAATGTGTGAATATCTTGGTTACTAACATCTATCAAACTAATAGATAAAGCCCCTGTAGGTAGCCCTTTTTCTTCAGCAATATTAACCAATTCATCAACTATTTCTTGTAACTGTGGACTATAACGTTGGTATGGTTGTCTACGAACATTGTAGGCAAATCCTAAATCTTCTGGAGTTTGTTCAGGAACAGGGGGGATGTATGGTGGTACGAGGGTCTCTGATACAGAAGATTCAGGAGTAGGTAGAGGTGTTTCTGAAACTGGGCGACCCCTAAAAGGTAGAGTAATAACCCAACTTACTGTCATTAATACAGCAATTAGAATAAGTATATTTTTATATTTTAACTGTGATAATATTACCTTTATATTTTTAGTTTTAACTGGCCGACGGACTTTAACTGGCCGTTGCTTGACTACCCGATATGATGGACGAACTCGACGACTAAATCTCTGGGGTGGTAGCTTTTCTGCGTGCATTTGAGTAGTATCTCAGAAATATAAGTGATAATAATTTTATTGCTTTTCAGGACTCTACTATAAATAGTATTGAATTTTCAACTATAGTCAGGAAATTGATTTAAAGGCCAGTATCTATAAATGGGATATTGCCATACTCTCCGGGTATAATCTTTGATTTACCGATAAATCAAGGTATAAAGCCTCTCCATTCATGGAGAAAAAAGCGGTCGTTTAGCGTTCCGCACAACTTCGCACTTCGGCTGTCGCCGACATGGAAAGCGGAGCATTCCGTAGAATGAGATGGCGTTTTGCTTCGCAACATATAAAGCGGAGCGGCTCTGCAAGAGCGGGGAACCTCACCATATCCAATCGACCAAGAGAAGAAAAAAATCCTTTTGCTCAATCCTCTGCTTGATAAGAAGAGGTAATTATTAATTATTAATTATTAATTGTTAATTGTTGAATGGGAGCCTTCTGACAATTCAATTTAAGGTAAAGAAATTATGGGAAACTTACCAATTGGTATATTTAATGTAGAGTAGCAATTAGCGCTAGATAAAAACCAAAATATCAACCAAAGTGATGAAAATCAATGTAGGGATATAAGTTAAAATTAACTGTGCTATTAGTTTGATATAATTTATCTCAAACATTTGTAAATTCAAGTTTTAGACTATTGTTTGACTTGTGCCAAATAAATTCCTCAGAGGCGATCGCTTCAACATTTTGCCAATCAAAGCCCTATTCTCACAAACATATCTTCTATAACATCAACATCGTAGGAACAGAAATCAAGGGATTATTTTGATTTGACTAATGTGGAGCATCGGTGTAGATTGCTAAAAATATTTCGTTTATTTATTCATTTGCAGATTTTTGTCCCAATTCTTAAATTCCTGTATCAATCAGAGAAGTTTTAAGGACATAATTAGTCCCCAAAAAAAGTTAAGCCAAAATTTGTCGAGAATAAGAGTTCTGGTAGTTTCAATATTGAAGCAGGAATCCCTGGTTCAAACTACTATAAGATACTAAGTAAAGCTGATATAAATTTTTTATCAAATTTAAAAAAATTATAAGTTATTGCTCTTGATTAGAGCATATAGTTAGATTTATATACATTATAGTATATTGTCATTATATTTGACGCTTATGTAGCCCAAATAATTTATGATTTTGTCAATGATTAGATAGGAATAAATAAGATTAGACATTGGGACTAAGAAAAAAATAAGGTTAAGAACAAATTATGGATAATTTTCTTAAAGTAACACCATCCAATATGGTCATGCCCACAAACTAAGTGCCCAACTTGCCTCTTTAAAAAACAATCTACAAAACGAAACCTGATATCTATTACTTATAAGTCAATAGATAAATTTTGATCTGAAATATCTGAGTAGACAGCAATTAATACAGGATAATATATGCATTAAGTAGTCCCTAAAAATCAGCTGATCAAAGTTATTTGTACTTTGTTAAAATTTTGCTATTTTTTTGCAAAAAGATGTTAAGATAATAGTAACCCGTATATAAGGAGAATTTTAAAGATATGGCCTCAGAAAAGAAAGTAAAAGCAGTAACTGTTCTGCGTAGTGATTCAGACTTTGGTGGCGCCCCAGATGTTGTCAGTGGTGGAAAGACCAAGAAGAAAAAGAAAAAACAGTCTGTAAAAATGGTAGAGGGACCTGTACTCGATCTAGCCAAGCAATTTGATAAGGCAACTACTGCATACCGAGAAGGTCACGAAAAGTCTAATTCCAAGAAAAAAGATGGTTGGATTAAAGATTTTCCTAAGAATACAACAAAGGCTCTAGGTAAATTGAAAATCCCTTTTAACCCCTTTTAAAATCCCTGGTTTATCATAAGTTAGCAGAAGACCCATGCTCTCCTGAAAGGGAGCATTGGGATTAATGTTAATCTCAATGTTACTCTTTATAAGAGTATATGATAAGGTAAATAAGCTTGGTAGGCTAGCACTTTAAGTTGCAGTAGAAACCTAAAATATTGAGGCTTGGGAACACCTATATGTTCCAAGTTCCAATAACTTCAGGTCTAAAAAGGTCTATATACAGCTAAAAGCAAAAAATAGGTGATTTATATTATCTTGTGTGTTAATTATTTTACTCCTAGATAATTTTAATCCCAAAATAACAACCGTAAAAAAATAAAGCCCATAGGTAACAGTCACATTAGTTAGTAAATTTCTTCCTTATTTATTGCTTATTTTGTGGCTAGTTACTAAAATATTCCCAAACAAAATACTAAAATCGAAATCAACAAGTTGGCATGATAAATCTAAAGTAGAATCTTTAAAGAGATAGTAATGCTAGCTGTCGAGTAGATTTTGGATATGTGATGGTATTTAACTGAAAATTTTGATGAGGAGAAATAAAAAATGGTAATGTCAGGAGAAACGAAGAAGCCTCAGGAGGCAAACACTATTATTCTGGAGTTTCCTGCAGCAAAAAGCGATGATATTAAAGACTTGCGTAAGGGTGAAGGAAAGATCTTCAAAAAAATAGCTAAAACTATTGAACAACTACAAGAGGCAGGTGAAATTGGAGAGAATGTACAACCTGTAATAGCTATCGTCAATAAAAAGAAAAAAGACGGTGGTCTCCTAGGTTAAAAATAAAAATAGAAGTTTCCGGGTAGTAAGAACTTAGTAGTGTAGTTCGGAGTGAATAGAATAATTCTATTCACTAAATAAATAGCTATTAAGTACCTAACCGTATAAACTTTTAAAGTACGGAAATTGCATCTAAGCAGTTTCCGTTTATATAGATAATAAATGATCCCATAATCTTTATTAAGGGCATCTAGATAACTAAAACACACAAATAAATCAAACACCTCAGTCACACAAGGAATTGAAATAGATCAAGTGAAGATACTATTAGTTTGTACAGAAAAATTACCAGTACCTTGTATAAGAGGTGGAGCTATTCAAACATATATAGATGGTATTCTACCTTACCTAAAACGAGAGCATGAAATTACAGTATTCTCAGTGGCAGACCCCGATCTACCAGATAGGGAAATTAGAGACAATATTCGCTACGAGCGTGCTCCTAGAGAAACTTCTGAGGAATACTATCAAGCTGTAGCCAATTTTGTAGGAGGCCAAAAATTTGATTGGATAGTAATTTACAATCGCCCCAAATATTTATCCATAGTAGCTAAGGCAGCTCCAGAGAGTCGCTTTCTACTTAGTATGCACAACGAAATGTTCCATGATAAGAAAATTGACCCACAAGAGGCAATTATCTGCTTGGAAAGAGTAGAAAAAGTAGTGACAGTCAGTAAATTTATTGCTGATGGGATAGCAAAATTATTTCCAGAATATAAACACAAGCTACAACCTGTATATGCTGGAGTAGACCTCAAACGCTTTCAGCCTAAGTGGATAGAAGCGGCAGAAGAAAAACGAAAAGAAATGTTGGCTGTTCATGGTTTAGAAGATAAACAAGTAATCCTTTGTGTGGGTAGATTAACAGATAAAAAAGGACCTCATCTGTTAATATCTGCGATCGCCAAAGTAATAAAAAAACACCCATCTGCTGTATTATTGCTAGTAGGTAGTAAATGGTACGGTCATAATAAGGAAAATGATTATGTCCGTGAAATTAAAGCAGAAGCCGAAAAATTGGGACCAGCAGTTCAGATGACAGGATTTATTCCACCATCTGAAGTTGCAGATTATTTCCTATTAGGTGATATATTTGTATGTGCATCTCAATGGGAAGAACCTCTAGCTAGGGTGCATTACGAGGCAATGGCTAGTGGACTATGTACTATTACTACTGCTAGGGGAGGCAACCCTGAAGTAATTATTCCAGGTAAAAATGGTATTGTAATCACAGACTACGAAAATTCTGACGCATTTGCTACTCAGATAGACTACTTATTGTCAAGGCCAAAAGAGAGTGAAGAAATGGGAAGAACAGGACGCGAGCTAGCTGAATTATATTACAGTTGGTCAAGGGTGGCTTGGGATATTTTGAGTATCATTAATGATTCAAAATCAACTACTTTAGATACACTGGGGCTAATAGAGCAAAATAAAGAAGCTGGATAGCAAAATAAAGAAGTTGGATTAAAGATAAAGCCGATTTTTTCCTAACTTCAAATTAGGGTGAATCAAATTAGGAATTAGATAAAATCCTCCAGTTATCAACAAGTTATTGCATTTACTACTCTACTACTAACTATAGTCTAAAAAAGTTTCCTTGCTTAAATTCTTCCTTTTTTCTTAATGAATGCATGACTTTTGACCTTCTCTGTCATACGATAACTAATGAGCCAGATTTATATCAAGTCCTAAAACCTAGAACAATGAATATTTGTATTGGTTGATTTTATGAAGGAACAACAAAAGAGCGACCTAATAGCAATTATTGGCATTGCTTGTCGATTTCCAGGAGCAGATGACTATAACCAGTTCTGGGAAAATATGGAGGCAGGAGTAAATAGCATCACTGAAATTCCTCCCCAAAGATGGGAAATAGAAAAGCATTATTCCCCTATTCCTAATCAACCAAATAAGACAATAAGTAAGTGGGGAGGATTAGTAAAAGGGATAGATGAGTTCGACGCAGAGTTTTTTAGTATCTCTCGTAGAGAAGCAGGAAAAGTAGACCCACAACATAGAATTATGTTGGAATTGAGCTGGTCTTGTATAGAAGATGGAGGTTACTCACCATCTGAACTTTCAGGTAAAGATGTAGGTGTTTTTATGGGGGCGTGTAACTATGACTCCATTCTATTAATGAACCGAGATCAAGAAAATGTAGAAGGTCATAGTGGAACAGGGACTTGGACTTGTATGATTCCCAACCGCATCTCTTCATTTTTTAACTTTCACGGTCCAAGTATTCCCATTGATACAGCTTGTTCAAGTTCACTGGTAGCTATTCATTACGCACTTAAATCCCTCAAAGAATCAGAATGTGAAATGGCATTAGTAGGTGGGATAAGTGTGTTATTCACCTCAACAACATACATCCAGATGAGTCAATTGGGAATGTTGTCGCCAACAGGACAATGCCGAACATTTAGTAGTGATGCTGATGGTTATGTGAGGGGAGAAGGAGCAGGAGTTGTATTATTAAAACCTCTGACAAAAGCAATAGAAGATGGCGATCGGATTTATAGTGTCATTCAAGGAAGTGCAATTAATCACGGAGGAAGAGCAAGAACCATAACATCTCCTAATGTGTACTCCCAAGCGCAAGTAATTCGTGCAGCCTATAGTAACGCTAATATTTCTCCAGATACAGTATCTTATATAGAATCCCATGGAACGGGCACACCATTGGGAGACCCGATAGAAATTAATGCTTTGAAAAGAGCTTACAGACAACTTTATCAGCAGTATGGAGTAGAAAAAACTGAGAAACCCTACTGTGGTATAGGAGCAGTCAAAAGTAACGTAGGTCATTTGGAAGGAGCAGCAGGAATTGCTGGATTAATCAAAGTCTTATTAGCAATGAAGTACAAAAAGCTCCCCAAAATTGTCAACTTCAAGGAATTAAATCCCCGCATTAACATTAAAGATACTCCTTTCTATTTCATAGAGGAAACTCAAGAATGGAAACGATTAAAAAATGAATCAGGAGAAGAGATTCCTAGACGTGCAGGTTTAAGTTCTTTTGGTATCGGCGGCGTTAATGCTCATATTGTATTAGAAGAACCCCAAGAAGAAGTCAAAAATGAAGATTCTCTAGAGCGCCCGCTACAGATTTTAACACTTTCAGCGAAGACAGAGAAAGCACTAAGGGAACTAGCAACAAAATATAAGACTTATTTAGAATCACAAACTGAATCATCCCTACCAAATATCTGCTTCAGTGCTAATACAGGGCGGACACATTTTGCCGAAAAACTGGCAATAGTAGCAGAGTCAAACAGTGATTTACCAAAAAAATTAGCAGATTTTCTTCAGGATAATGAAACAAGCAGAGTGCTAAGAGGAAAAGCAGAAAGTCAAGACAAGGAAATTGCTTTTCTGTTCACTGGACAAGGGTCTCAATATATAGATATGGGACGACAATTATATGAGACTCAACCCACATTTCAAAAAATTCTAGACCAATGCAATGAAATTCTGAAAGAATATTTAGAAGTACCTTTATTAGAAGTTTTATATCCTCAAAATGCACAAAATTCAAGCTCTTTACTAGACCAAACAAGTTATACCCAACCTGCTCTGTTTGCCCTTGAATATGCTTTAGCTAAGTTATGGGAATCTTGGGGGATTAAACCGAATGTGGTGATGGGTCATAGTGTAGGAGAATATGTAGCAGCAACAGTAGCAGGAGTATTCAACTTAGAAGATGGTCTCAAATTAATCGCCATGCGGGGACGGTTGATGCAAAAGTTACCCCCCGGTGGGGAGATGGTGTCCTTGTTAGCATCAGAATCTCTAGTGAGAGAGGCGATCGGAGAATATAGTTCCCAAGTAGCAATAGCAGCGATTAATGGACCAGAAAGTATCGTGATTTCTGGTGAAAGTGAAGCCATAGCAAGTATTTGTAGTAAATTAGAATCGGCAGGAGTTAAGACCAAGCATTTACAAGTGTCCCATGCGTTCCATTCCCCTTTAATGGAGCCAATGTTGTCAGAGTTTGAAGCAGTAGCTAATCAAATAACCTACAACAAACCAAAAATACCAGTAGTATCCAATCTCATAGGAACAATAGCAGACGATAGTATTGCTTCAGCCCAATATTGGGTAGATCATGTGCGTCAACCAGTGCGGTTTGCCCAAGGGATGGAAGCTTTGCACAAACAAGGTGCTGAAATATTCCTGGAAATCGGACCAAAACCGATATTATTAGGTATGGGGCGTCAGTGTCTCATGGGGACAAAAAAACTATGGTTTCCAAGTTTACGTTCCGGTAAACCAGACTGGTTACAAATGCTGCAAAGTTTGGGTGAATTGTATATACGGGGAATAAAAATTGATTGGTTAGGATTCGATCGCGATTATTTGCGTTATAAAGTAGCTTTGCCAACATATCCTTGGCAACGAAAAAAATATTGGCCTAGCAATATTCAACCAAAGAAAAATCAAGTTCAAAATAGCTCTGAAATTAAGGAAAGCGATCGCGAGCAAGCTGCTCGCCCTACAAATTTAGAAAAAAGGGATACTCCCGATATACAGCAACCAAAACTGAAATTATCCAACCCAGCCCTACTGTCTTTCCCGAAAACTACAGTAGCCCAACAACAACCAGCCAAAAGAGAATTGGCTCAATTAAAAGTTCTACCAACTCAGGAAGAACTTCCTCAAATAACCCAGCAATATCTTGAAGTAAAAAATCAAGATATTGTTATTAACCAAGAACCAACACAGGAGCCAAAAACTATGAATAGAGAACAAGTTGAACAACTGAAACAAGAGTATGAAGAAAAAGGATACTGTCAAGTCAAAAAATTATTTGATATTTCAGAAATAAAAAGAATCCAAGAGACATTGGACAATGCCAAACAAGCAAGTAATATCTCCGCAGAAAAAGTAAGCATGAAACTGGGGGGAGTGGATGATATTGATACCACAGATCATGCTTATGACTTAGTGAAATACGATTTTGTATCTTCCTTTATCCAAGAAAAGCTGGCTCTGCTGAATTACATCACAGGCAAAAACTTGATGATCATGCACAACGCTCTATTTTCGGTGGAACCAAACCGAAAAGGATTATCTTGGCATGTGGGAGTCGGTTCATTTTCATTTACCAAAACAGAAGACTATGGTGCTTCTATCTGGATACCACTAGATATAATCACTAAAGAATATCGAGGTGGAATGCAATATGTGCCACTCGAAAAATTTCCTGGTCAGTTTTATTACACTGTTTTTGACTTACATTTACAAAATAATATTAAGTGGGATGAATCTCAAGGAGATTTGAATGACTATGTTGCCAACGCGAATACTATCTATAATAATATTCAGGAAGATGTAATAGATTATACTATCAAAGATAGTTATGAAGAAGACCCCTATGATCTTGGGGATGCGTTTTTCTTCAATAAATATGTCTTACATAGATCAGTTCCATTAAAACCGGGTTTACATAAGTTACGTCGTGCTTTTGTAATTCGACTGGTAGATTATGACACACGGGTAGATGAGCAGCGATTGGGTTTATTCTCAAAATACTCTCAATTGCATTCGAGATACTACAAAACTCTACCTCGTTACAACAAAGATAGTGTTTTAGTAATGGTTTCCCGTGCCGTTAATAAAGGGTTAAAATCTCCCTACTTACGAGACATTCCTCATGTGCAACAAACCTTACCAGAAAGAATGGCAACTGGATCTATCAGTTTTGATGAAATATCAAGCACTCCTTCTCCCAGAGATTCAGTTCCTCAAACTCAGCAACCTTTAAGAACATTACAACCACTGACTCAACCCCAGGTAAATCAGGTAAACATATCAGAAGTAAAGCAGGTCCTCAAAAAGCAGTTAGCAGAAGCCCTGTATACAGATATCAGCGAAATAGCCGAAGACAAGAAATTTGTGGATTTAGGGTTAGACTCAATTATTGGGGTAGAACTGACAAATACAATTAATCAAATTTACAACTTAAACCTCAAAGCCACGAAGTTGTATGATTATCCTACTTTATTAGAGTTAGCGCCATATATTGCCCAAATCTTATCAACTCAGGGCACAAACTCCCAAGTTAATCAGGTAGGTTCGGTTCCTCAAACTCAGCAACCGTTAAAAACTTTACAACCATTGCCTCAAACTCAGGTAAACCAGGTAAACGTATCAGAAGTAAAGCAGACTCTCAAAGCACAATTAGCGGAAGCTCTTTATACAGATATCAGCGAAATAGCCGAAGATAAGAAATTTGTGGATTTAGGGTTAGACTCAATTATTGGGGTAGAATTGACAAACACAATTAATCAAACTTACAACTTAAACCTCAAAGCTACCAAGTTGTATGATTATCCTACCTTGTTAGACTTAGCGCCATATATTGCCCAGGAAATTGCTGCTAGTGGCAACAGTAAATTAACTCAAGGTAATGGCAATGGAGCTGCTCCCCAAGGATATTCACCAAATAACGGTTCATCAGGAGCATCTTCAGATGAGATGAGTCAAAAAGAACGCTTGCGTGCGATCCTAAATAAGGTGGCTAATAATGAGTTGACTGTCCAGGAGGCAAACCAACTGGTTAAACAGATCAAACAACAGGCTAGAGTTTAAAAATAAATTTTAAGAGAACGATATGAGCAAAGAACAAATACTCAACATAATTAGAAAATACACTCGTGAAATAGCACCAGAATTAGAAGAAGTTCCCTTAGAACCTACTGATAGTTTAAAAAACTTAGGTATAGATTCAGTTAATCGGGCCGAAATTATTATGATGGTGATGGAAGATTTATCCTTGAATATTCCCCGTATTGAACTAGCTGGAGCGAATAATATTGGCGAACTAGCTGATTTATTTGCAGCGAAGTTATAGTATTTCCTTATGATTTCGATGTTATCTGTCATTAGATATCTCCAGAAAAGAGGGAACAGGGAACAGGGAACAGGGAACAGGGAAAAGGGGGGAGTAATTGATAATTTATGGATAAGAATTGATTTGATTTTTCATTTTTGGAGAATTCTATTAGTCAGTTAAAAAACAGGGAGAGCTAGTATGAATGATATCAAGATAACTGGTATGGGTATTGTGACTCCCATTGGTCAAGGAGTTAACGCATTTAGGGAAGCTCTATTCTCGGGCAAAACTAAATTTAGTTATCTGCAACGACCAGGAAGAGAAAACCCTAGTAAACCATTTATTGGTGCAGAACTGCCAGAGCTTGATATCAGATCCCTATTTCCTCAATACAGTGGATTGTTACGCAGTGCAACTTGGAGTTCACAAATAGCCCTGGTCGCGATCGCCCAAGCCTGGGAAGATGCTAAACTAACCTCTGACAAAGTTAACCCCGAACGTATTGGTTTAGTCATTGGTGGTTCTAATTTGCAACAACGCCATCAGCAACAAATCTGGCAACGTTATCAATCACGTCCTGAATTTATACGGCCAACTTATGGCCTGACAGTTTGGGATACTGATATCTTGGGGTTACTTTCCCAATGTTTTCAGATTCAAGGAGAAGGATACAGTGTTGGTGGAGCATCTGCTAGTGGAGCAGTCGCTATTATTCATGCAGCTCGCCAAATTTTAACAGGGGCGACGGATATCAGTATTGCCGTAGGTAGTCTGTTTGATCTCTCTGCTTATGAATGTCAGGGACTAACGAATTTGGGAGCTATGGGTAGCGAACGTTTTGCCGATAGTCCAGAACTTGCCTGTAGACCATTTGACCAGAACCATGATGGTTTTATCTATGGAGAAGGTTGTGGAGTTTTAGTCCTAGAAAGAGCTGATAGCGCTCAAGCAAGAGGAGTAGTTTCTCAGGGAAAACTTCTGGGTTGGGGGTTAAATTTAGATGGTAATCGTAGTCCTGAACCATCCCAAACAGGGGAAGAACGAGCCATGAATTCAGCTTTAGCTATGGCACACTTAAAACCAGAGCAAATAGATTATCTCAATACTCATGGTACAAGTTCGCCCCTTGGTGACAGGACAGAAGTAGCTGCCTTAAAATCTGTAGGACTTAACCATTGTCTGGTAAATTCAACTAAATCTTTAACTGGTCATTGTTTAACGGGTGCTGGAGTGGTAGAAGCGATCGCTACTTTATTACAAATGAACTCTAGTTTTTGCCATCCAACCCATAATTTAATAGACCCCATTGATAATAGCCTAAATTGGGTCAAAGAAACTGCTGTCCAAGCAGAAATTCAATATGCTATAAGCAACAGTTTTGCTTTTGGCGGCATCAATACAGCTCTATTAATGAGCAAGGAGTAAAGCTATGCAGCAAGTTGGCATTGAAGCCTTAAATATATACGGAGGCGCAGCAAAATTAGATGTGCGAACCCTGGCCGAAGGACGTAAATTAGACTGGGACCGCTTCAAGAATCTAATGATGAAAGAGAAAACGGTTCCTATGCCTTATGAAGATCCGGTTTCTTATGCAGTTAATGCAGCCAAGCCAATCATTGATGGCTTGAGTGATGCTGACAAGCAGCGGATAGAAATGGTAATTACCTGTAGTGAGTCTGGCATTGACTTTGGGAAATCTATGAGTACTTATGTCCAGGAACATTTGGGTCTAAGTCGTAACTGCCGAATGTTTGAACTCAAGCAAGCTTGTTACTCAGGGACAGCGGGCTTGCAGATGGCAATAAACTTTATTTTATCCCAAACATCTCCTGGAGCTAAAGCTTTAGTTATAGCAACTGATATATCTCGGTTTATAGTTGCAGAGGGAGGAGAAGGGGTTAGTGAAGATTTGTCTTTTGCAGAACCGAGTAATGGTGCTGGAGCAGTTGCTCTTTTGGTAAGTGATGTACCTCAAATTTTTCAAGTTGATGTAGGATGCAACGGTTACTATGGCTATGAAGTAATGGATACCTGTAGACCGAATCCAGATTCAGAAGCAGGAGATGCAGATTTATCATTGCTTTCTTACCTAGACTGTTGTGAAAATGCCTACCAACATTATCAAAGCCGTGTTGAAGGTGTAGACTACCAAGAAAGTTTTGATTATTTGAGTTTTCATACCCCTTTTGGTGGTATGGTTAAAGGTGCTCATAGAAGTATGATGCGTAAATTTAAAAGGGCTAAACCGCCGGAAATTGAAACGGACTTTCAAAGAAGGGTAATGCCTGGGTTAGTATACTGTCAACAAGTGGGCAATATTATGGGAGCAACAGTGCTTTTATCCCTAGTCAGTACGATTGACAATGGTGAATTTAGTGCCCCTCGCAGAATAGGGATGTTTTCCTATGGTTCTGGTTGTTGTTCCGAATTTTTTAGTGGGGTTGTGACTCAAGAAGGCAAGCAAATTCAAGCTCAACAAGGTATATCTGCCCAGTTGGCAGACCGCTATTCTATAAGTATGGAGGAATATGAGCAATTACTCTATCATAATAATGCAGTTGCCTTTGGCACCAGAAATGTAACCTTGGACTATCAACTTTTCCCTGGAGTCTGGGATAAAATAGCAGGTAAGGGTCGATTAGTCTTAAAAAGAATCAAGGAATTTCACCGAGAATACGAATGGGTATAGCTATTTTATTAATTGATAATGGATAATTAATAATTGATAATTACCTCTTAAAAGCTGAGAGCCGAAAAAAAACACGATCAATCCAGGTTGACAAACCATTGAAAAAGCTATAGTATTATGTATTATCAAACCCTAAAGATAAGTCATAAAGCAGTTGTACAAAGAATTCAAATCTATCGTCCAGAAGCTAACAATACCATCAACAACCAACTAACTCAAGAATTATTGTCAGCTTTACAAGGGGCTGACGCGGAGGAAACAGTTAAAGTAGTTATCCTAGAAGGACTACCTGATGTGTTTTGTGCAGGGATGGATTTTCAAGAAGTAGCAGGTGCCGAGGGGATAGATCCAAAAATAACTTTAAATGGTTACTACAACATCCTGAAACAAATGGCTCAAAGTAGCAAAGTAATTTTGTCACTTGTGCGTGGGAAAGTGCAAGCGGGGGGGATGGGTTTTGTAGCAGCAAGCGATCTAGTTATTGCCGATGAAACTGCTACATTTGCCAATACAGAACTATTATTTGGTTTATTGCCAGCTTGTGTATTGCCATTTTTGATTCGGAGAATAGGATATCAAAAAGCCTACCGTTTATCACTAACAACTCAAACAATATCAGCAGAAGAGGCTTATAACTGGGGTTTAGTTGATGAATATAGCAACGATACTAATAAAATAGTAGGTAAATATATTAGACGTTTAAAATGCTTACCATCATCAGCAGTCAAAGAATTAAAAGACTTAACTAATAAGTTATGGATTATTCAAGCAGAAACTCAAGAATTAGTAGTTAACAAAGCTGCTGATATGATACTTTCTACTACTGCGAAAGAAAGAATTGGACAATTTGTAAAAAATGGGGGACTTCCATGACAAAGCTGAATTTTAATCAGGACTCAGTAAGTAACAATTCTGAAGTGGTAGAACTGGCAGAATTAGGCAATGGTGTTGTGCAAATCACAATGAAAGATGAGAAGACTAAGAATGGTTTTTCTCAGGGAATTGTTGAGGGATTACACAAATGTTTTAATGCAGTTGCGCAAAACCAGAACTATAAAGTAGTTGTTTTCACCGGTTATGGTAATTATTTTTCATCCGGAGGGACAAAAGAAGAGCTAATTAGATTTTATAACAAAGAATATACAATTAATGAGTTCAATTTTTTCAGGGTAGCACTAGACTGTGAAATACCAGTAATTGCAGCTATGCAGGGTCACTCAATTGGTGTGGGGTTGCTTTTAGGTTTATATGCTGACTTAGTTGTCTTAAGTAAAGAAAGCATCTATACAGGTAATTTCATGAGATATGGTTTTACACCAGGCATGGGGGCTACCTTTCTCTTACCAGAAAAAATGGGTTTTGCTTTAGGGCAGGAGATGATGTACACTGCCAAAAACTATAGGGGTGATGAATTAGTAAAAAGAGGTGTCAGTTATCCAGTTTTACCAAGAGCGGAAGTATTAAACTTTGCCATTGAAATGGCGAATACAATTGCAGAAAAACCGAGATTATCTTTAATCACCTTCAAGAATCACTTAACCTCAAGAATTAAGAAAGAGCTTTCAGAATTTCTAGATGAAGAGTTAGCTATGCACGAAATAACTTTTCATCAACCAGAAGTAAAGAGTAGGATAGAGAGAATTTTTAGCGAAGTAACAATTATGAGAGGGAAATCCGACAATGTGAATGTGAATCAAGAAGCGGTTAAACAGGAAGTACAGAAAAATAAACAGAGTAATCAACCATTTCAATTAAGTATACCTAGTTACGGTTTGTTAAAGAATTTAACTTGGATTCCTTTGGAGGATCAGGTTCCTGGTAAAAATGAAGTCAAGGTTAAAATCAAAGCTGTACCAGTTAATTTTAGGGAAGTCCTGAACGTACTAGGTATGTTTGAAGAATATAACACCAAAAGATATCGCTCTGGTATTATTAGTGTGGAAAATCTCACCTTTGGTGTTGAAGGTGTGGGTACTGTTGTCGCAGTGGGTTCAGAAGTGTCCCAGTGGAAAGTCGGCGATGATGTAATATTAGTTTATCCAGGTAATGCTTTCAGTAGTTTCACTATATGCTTGCCATATGACTTAGTAGCTAAACCTTCTAATCTAAATATGGTAGAATCATCTACTATTTTTATATCCTTTATCACAGGATATTATGGGTTGCATGAGTTAGCCAAAATTCAGCCAGGAGAACGAGTATTAATTCATGCAGCTTCAGGTGGTGCGGGACAAGCGGCACTTCAATTAGCTCAATTCTTTGGGGCAGAAGTATATGCTACTACTAGCCCACAGAAGATGGATATTCTGCGGGAACAGGGAGTTAAGCACATAATGAATTCTCGAACTACAGACTTTGCTAGTGAGGTAATGGAACTCACTCAGGGGCAAGGAGTAGATATAATTTTTAATAGCTTGACTCATGGAGAGTATATCCCGAAAAATATAGATATCCTGGCGAAAGGAGGACGATATATTGAAATTGGTAGGCTGAATATATGGACTGACGAGCAAGTCTATGATAGACGTCCGGATATAAAATATTTTCCTTTTGATTTATCAGATCAAATTGGTCAAAACAATAATCAACTTGTTTCCGAGATGTGGGCAAGTTTGAAATTATTGTTTGAGTCTGGTAACATAAAACCATTACCTTACAAAGGATTTTCAAGTGAAGATGTTGTTGAAGCATTCCGTTGTATGCAGCATCGTAAGCATATTGGCAAGATAGTTGTAACTATGCCAGAGTTTGATTATAGGGAAGAAGGAGAAGAAGTGAATAGTTACCAGCAAAATAATCAAGACCA
>NZ_JBNHEQ010000064.1:0-29917 GCF_050016015.1 Dapis hubbardiae BLCC-M172 | reverse complement strand
GATGATTGAGCAAGAGATCCTGAATCAGTTGCAGTCAGGTAATATTTCTTTAGAGGATGCCGAACAACTATTGTTAGGTTTGAGCACAGAAGAAGAAGTGAATAGTTACCAGCAACATAATGAAGACCAGATGATTGAGCAAGAGATCCTGAATCAGTTGCAGTCAGGTAATATTTCTTTAGAGAATGCTGAACAACTATTGTTAGGTTTGAGCACAGAAGAAAAAGTAGAACCAAAAGCTATAAAGCAACAGATAAATTCTGATGATTCAGAGGAAATATTATCTTTGCTGAGTACAGGAGAAATATATTTAGAAAATGCTGAAAATTTTATCTTAGGAGAAGCAAAATCCCCAAAAAAAAAAGAGGGATTAACTGCAGTTCAGAATAATATAGGAACTACAGATATAGCTATTATAGGAATATCATGTCGATATCCAGGAGCAAAAAACTGGCAGGAATTTTGGGAAAACTTAAAAGATGGAGTGGACAGCGTTACAGAACCTCCCCCAGGAAGATGGGAAGGACAAAATTGGTATCATCCAGACCCACAACACCCGGACACTTCCTATTCAAAATGTGCTGGTTTTTTAGACGAAATAGACAAATTCGACCCTTTATTTTTTCAAATTTCTCCAGAAGAAGCTCAATTTATTGAACCTCAGCAGAGAATTTTTTTAGAAGAAGCTTATCATGCTATTGAAGATGCTGGATATGCTGCCGACTCTCTCAAAGGGAAACAGTGTGGAGTATTTGTAGGAGCATCAACATTTGCTGATTACATCAAATTGCTAGCAAGATCTGGATTAGATACTAATAGACTGGTGCTGACAGGAAATCTGCTGTCAATCATACCAGCAAGAATAGCCTATTTCCTTGATCTTAGAGGGGCAGTAGTGGCTGTTGATACTGCTTGTTCATCTTCATTAGTTGCTATTCATCAAGCTTGTGAAAGTATTAAACGGGGAGAGAGTGAAATGGCAATCGCTGGAGGGATTGCCACTATGTTGACAGCAGACTTCCAAATAATATCAAGCCAATTTCAAATGGTATCTGCCGCAGGGCGGTGCAAAACTTTTGATGCTGAGGCATCGGGCACAGTTTGGAGCGAAGGTTGTGGTGCTGTATTCCTAAAAAGCTACGATCAAGCCATTCGTGATAATGACCATATTTATGGGGTGATAAAGGGTACAGGCATGAATTATGATGGCAATACCAATGGGATTAGTGCCCCTAGTAGCCAATCTCAAACACGCTTGGAAGAGATGGTTTATCAGAAATTTGGGATTAATCCAGAAACGATAAGTTATGTAGAAACTCACGGTACAGCAACATCTTTAGGAGATCCCATTGAGGTTGAAGCCTTAAGCGAAACCTTTTCTAAATGGACGAACAAGAAACAGTTTTGTGCGATCGGCTCAGTAAAAAGCAACATTGGTCATGCTGCAACTGCTGCTGGTGTTTCTGGTTTAATTAAGACAGTTTTGTGCCTCAAATACCATAAATTGGTACCTTCGTTACATTTTCATCAACCAAATCCCCACATTGATTTTCCCAATAGCCCTTTCTATGTTAACACAGAATTCAAAGATTGGGAAGTACAGGAAGGCAAACCAAGACGAGCGGCAGTGAGTTCCTTTGGCTTTAGTGGCACAAATGCTCATATCGTTGTTGAAGAAGCGCCAAGAGAAGGCAATAGGCAACAGGCAACAGGCAATAGTGAAGATTATTTAGAACGTTCAGTTCATCTGCTAACACTGTCAGCGAAAACAGAAACAGCTCTGGTAGAGTTAGTCAGTAGTTATCAAAATTATCTCACAAGTAATCCAGAATTATGGCTGGCCGATATCTGCTACACTGCCAACACAGGACGTACCCATTTCAACCACAGATTAGCAGTTGTCGCCCCTAACCAACAAGAATTAGTCGCAAAACTTCAACAACACCAAGAGGGAGAGAAAGTAGCTGGAATTTTCTCAGGAAAAGAGGATCAGAACACCACAACAGCTAAAATGGCCTTCGTCTTCACGGGTCAAGGTTCCCAATATGTGAATATGGGAAGGAAGTTGTATGAACAGTCACCAATTTTCCGTGAAGCGATCGACCAATGTGAGAACATTCTGAGGACTGTAGAAAACTTCAAGGAAAAGTCATTACAAGAAATTATCTATCCAGCAGATGACTCATCAGATGCCTCCATACTCAACCAAACAGCTTATACTCAACCATGTTTATTTGCTATAGAGTATGCTCTCTACCAAGTCTGGCAATCTTGGGGGATTCAACCAGATGTAGTCATGGGTCACAGCGTAGGAGAATATGTAGCAGCAACAGTAGCAGGGGTATTTAGTTTAGAAGATGGCTTGAAAATTATTGCTGCAAGGGGGAGATTAATGCAGCAATTACCTGCTGGTGGTGGAATGACTTCAGTTATGGCTTCAGAGTCGAAGGTTTTAGAGACACTGAAGGCGATGTCCCTGGAAGAAAAAGTAGCTATTGCAGCAATTAATGGACCTGAAAGTATAGTAATTTCTGGGGAGTTAGAAGCAGTAAGAGCGATCGCAACTAACCTAGAATCATCGGGAATTAAAACCAAACAACTACAAGTATCTCATGCCTTCCATTCTCCTCTGATGGAACCAATGCTGGCAGAATTTGAAGCAGTAGCCAAACAAATAACCTACAATCGTCCTCAGATTTCACTGATATCTAATGTTACTGGTAAGTTGGTAGATGCTGAAATTACTTCTGCCGAATATTGGGTAAATCATGTGCGTCAACCAGTGAGGTTTGCCGAGAGTATGATAACTCTGCATGAGAAAGGATATGAGTTATTCCTGGAAATCGGACCTAAACCAATTTTATTGGGGATGGGGCGTCAATGTCTACCGGAGGAGGTGGGTGTATGGTTACCTTCCTTGCGTCCAGGAGTAGATGAATGGCAGTTGATGTTGTCTAGTTTAGGACAATTGTATGTGCAGGGATACAAAGTAAATTGGTTAGGGTTTCACCAAGGCTATAACTGTGAGAAAGTAGTATTGCCGACTTATCCATTCCAACGAGAAAGGTATTGGGTAGAAGCTCAAGGTAGTTACCAACAAAAACCCTATTGGTCAATAGCTAACAATAAAAATCTGCACCCGTTACTAGGAGAAAAAATTAACTTAGCGGGATTAGATAATCAACATCGTTTCCAATCGCACTTCACAGCAGAATCTCCAAGTTACCTGAGTGACCACAAAGTATTTCAGAAGGTATTATTTCCTGGCACAGGTTATCTAGAAATAGCGACTTCGGTTGGCAAAAATCTATTCACAAGTCAAGAGCAAGTAGTAGTTTCTGAGGTACACATACTGCGAGGATTGGTTTTACCAGAAACGGAAGCCAAGACAGTACAAATAGTAGCTATCCCCGCAGAAGATAACAAAAGCTATAAGTTTGAGATATTCAGCAGCTCAGAAGGGGAAAATCAACAGAAACCTGAATGGGTGTTGCACACCAAAGGCAAGATATATACGGAGCCAACCACAAACAGTCCAGCTAAAATTGACTTAGAGAAATATCAAGCTGAGTGTAATCAAGCAATAGAAATTAAAGAGCATTACCAAGAATGTAGCTCAAGAGGAATAGACTACGGCAGCACTTTCCAAGGAATCAAACAGTTGTGGAAAGGTGAAGGAAAAGCCCTAGGAGAAATAATTTTATCAGAGGAATTAACAACTCAGTTAGCAGACTATCAGCTACATCCAGCCCTATTAGATGCAGCCCTGCAAATGATATTGTATTCCATAACAGATATAGAAGCGGACAAGACCTATCTACCAGTAGGGATACAAAAATTCAAAGTGTATGGTCAGACAATAAGTCATGTATGGGCGATCGTAGAAATGCGACCAAACAGTTTAACAGGGGATATTCGTCTGGTAGATAACGAGGGAACTTTACTAGCAGAAATTGAGGGATTAAGGATAACGCCAACCACAGCATCAGCTCTATTGAAGAGTTTGCAACCAGATATCAGTCATTGGTTTTATCAAATAAATTGGCAAACTCAACCCCTACCAGCAGATAGTCTATCAGCAGCAACGGGTAAATGGTTAGTTTTAGCTAAGGATACTGAATTAGTAACAGCATTAACTAATAAAGGTCAGGAGTGTATCAGAGTATCACCAGGAGACAAGTACGAGCAAATAAGTCCGCAGCACTATCAAATCAATCCCACTAATGGGGAAGAATTTAAACAACTCCTAGAAGAAAACCCAGGGATTACAAAAATTGTGCATCTGTGGAGTTGGCAGTCAACCGAAATTAAAGAAGTGTTAGACTTAGAGAATATTCAGGCTCAAAATTGTGCTTCAGTTTTAAATTTGGTGCAAGCAACCCTCAATAGCAAACCTGAAACATTCCCGCAGCTCTGGTTAGTCACCCAAGGAAGCCAGAGTGTGATATCAGACTCGGAAGTAATTAACCCCGAATATGCAAGTTTATGGGGACTAGGACAAATAATAACCCTAGAACACCCAGAATTGAGATGTAAACGGATAGACTGTTACCCAGAATCAACAAACCTAGACTCCCTAATAGCGGAACTATTATCAGAAGATACAGAAGACCAGATAGGGATACGTCAGGGAAATCGTTATGTAGCTAGACTGGAACAAAAACGACAGCAAAACAAAATTTCAGATACCCAACCAGTACAATTAAAACTGGCAGAATATGGATCTATCGACAACCTTAAATGGCAGCAAATGCAGCGCCGTATTCCTGAAGCTAAGGAAGTGGAAATTGAGGTAGTGGCAGTAGGACTAAACTTGCGAGATGTACTCAACTCCCTAGGATTACTCAAAGACTACTATGCTGAACATCTGGGCGTTAGCAGTGTAGAGGAACTTACCTTCGGTTTTGAATGTGCCGGTAAAATCTCTGCGGTAGGGGAAGAAGTCTCAGAGTGGCAAGTAGGAGACGAAGTAATGTTAACCATGATCCATGACGGTTTCAGTAGCTTCATCACTGCTCCAGCAGAATATGTCATGGCCAAGCCGAAATCAATGAGTTTCAATGAAGCGGCGACTCTACCTCTAACATTTGTCACTGCCTATTATGGGTTGCAGAAATTAGCCAAAATTAAAGCAGGCGATCGGGTGTTGATTCATTCTGCAGCCGGAGGAGTAGGGCAAGCTGCGGTACAAATAGCTCAACTTGCAGGGGCTGAAATCTTTGCTACTGCTAGTCCGGGTAAATGGGATTTTCTCAAATCCATGGGGATTAAACACATTATGAATTCTCGCACTCTAGATTTTGCTAAGGAAATCAAAGAGATTACCGGAGGAGAAGGGGTTGATGTAGTTTTGAATAGCCTGAATGGAGACCACATTCCCTACAGTTTGGAAGCATTAGCTCCAAAAGGAAGATTTGTAGAAATCGGCAAAATTGGCATTTGGGACAAAGAGCAAGTCGAGGAAAAACGACCAGATATCAGCTATTTTCCTTTTGATTTAGGAGATGTAGTCAAAGAGAACCCCGGTATCATGGGAGAAATATCGGAGGAATTAACCCAGGAATGGAACCAAGGAAAACTCAGAGCGCTACCTTATAAAGTGTTTTCCAATACAGAAATTACAACAGCTTTCCGGTATATGCAGCAAGCCAAGCATATAGGAAAGATAGTGCTGGAGATGCCACAAGTATCGACAGGGGAGCCAATATCAATCCAAGCAGAAGCAAGTTATTTGATTACAGGAGGATTAGGAGCATTAGGACTGGAAGTCGCCCAATGGATGGTAACTCAAGGTGCGAGAAATATTGTTTTAACAGGACGTAGCGCTCCCAAGGAAACAGCACAAGAAATTATAGAAGAGTTAGAAACAGCAGGAGCCAAGATTAGTTTTTTATTGGGGGATGTTGCCAAACAAGAAGATGTAGCTAAAATGTTCCAGCAGATGGAGGCGTCATTGCCCCCACTTAAAGGAGTAATTCATTCTGCTGGGGTGTTGGACGATGGCGTGCTGCGAAATCTGACTTGGCAGCAATTTACGAAAGTAATGTCTCCCAAGGTGACAGGAACTTGGCATTTGCATCAGAATACCAAAGATTTATCATTAGATTTCTTTATCTGTTTTTCCTCTATGGCAGCAATGGTAGGAAATGCTGGCCAAGGCAACTATGCTGCGGCCAATGCTTTTATGGATGCGATCGCCCACTACCGCCGAGGCCAAAGATTACCAGGATTGAGTATTAACTGGGGAGCATGGACAGCAGGAGGAATGGCTGCTCGTTTAGCAGGTGGACATCAGAATCGGATTCAAGGCAGTGGGGTTATGGCTATTGAACCCCAACAAGGAATGCAGGCGTTGGAGTTACTGTTATCAGGAGCATCAAGTCAAGTCGGTGTGTTGCCTGTTAATTGGTCTGAATTTTTCAGGCAAATGCCTATGGCACAGAAAATGCCATTGTTATCAGGGTTTGTTTCATCTGCTGTATCGGCACCTGAAACAAAAGAAACTAAGATTTTAGAACAGCTAAAAGAATCCTCACCAGAGGAGCGAGCCAATATTTTAGTAGATTATTTTAAAGGTAAGCTAGCTGGTATGTTGGGAATGACTGGTTCCCAAATAGATGCAGATCAACCTTTAACTGCTATGGGGCTTGATTCTTTGATGGCGGTTGAGTTGCGGAATTTCGTGCAAAGGGAATTAGGGTTTGATATACCAATTGAAAAAATAATTGAAGGTATCAGTATTACCCAGATGGTTAATTTAGTAGTTGAGCAACTTTTATTAGAAGAAATTAGTTACTCAAATACTGCACAGACAACAGAAGAGGACGATGAAGATATGGAGGAAATTACTTTATGAATTTGACTCAAGTTCTGTCTCAAATCTCTAGCCAAGGTATTAAATTATGGGCTGAAGGGGATGAATTAAAAATCCGCGCTCCCAAGGGGGCGTTGACACCAGAAATTCGCGATTTATTATCCCAAAATAAGCTGGAATTATTACAGTTACTTCAGGGAAAAACTAATAATATTGATGCGACTTCTGTGCCTTTAGTCTCTGTTTCTAGGGATAAAGATTTACCAGTTTCTTATCAACAAGAACGTCTCTGGACAGTAGACCAACTAATGCCAGGTATGGCAAATCTTAATCTGTGTATAGCAGTAAGAATAGAAGGTTTAATAGACATTGAAATTCTGCAAAAAAGCTGGAATGAAATTATTAGTCGTTATGACATTTTGAGGACTAATTTCGCTTTTGTTGAAGGGTCATTAGTGCAGGTAGTTATTCCTAGTTTGACTAATGAAATTTCAGTATTAGATTATCCAGACTTAAGCGCAACTGAACAAGAGAAAACATTCAAAGAGGTTTTTGAAGAGGAATCAGCACAATCATTTGATTTGTCTCAAGGTCAATTATTTAGTCTGAAGCTGTTAAGATTTAGCGAAAAAGAGGGAGTATTAGTATTAATATTTCATCACATTATTAGTGATGGTTTATCCCTCAATTTATTAGACCGCGAACTCATAAATTTATATGATTCTTATCTGAGTAAAAAAGAGTCTCCCTTAAAAGAATTAGATATTCAATATGGAGATTATGCTGTTTGGCAGCGAGAGTGGTTACAAGGAGATGTATTAGAAAAGGGGTTAAATTATTGGAAACAACAACTAACGGATATTTCCACGTTGTATCCTGTACCACCTGATATTTTTCAAGTATCTCAAAGCTCTGAAAATATTAAGGACGAGAAAAATTTTCTGATACCTAGCACTACATGGTCTGTAGTTCAAAAAGTAAGTAATCAATACAATGTTACTCCTGTAGTTATCTTTCTTTCAGTGTTTTATGTATTGATACTTCAATACTCACTAAAAGATGATATTATTGTTGGTCTTCCAGTTGCGGGAAGGGTACATCACAAATTAGAATCTGCCATAGGTTTCTTTACTGATACTGTCCTATTACGCGGTAAGATTCCTGATAATTTGACATTCCAAGAATTACTGAATAAAGTCAAAGAAATTACCGTAGAGGCTTATGCAAATCAACATATTCCTCTAAATTTGGTCGCGAAGTTGGTAGATCAGCAAAATTATCAACAACAATACAAAAATTTATTTCAGCTTTTCTTTGACTATATTGACTTAGGAAACGAGGAGACGAGAAAATATTCCAATGTCACCGCAGATTTAATAGAAGAAAAGTTTCCTAGAGATATAGATTTATTCTTTACTTTATTGAAAAAAAATCAGGAGTTAAAAGGGTCTTTAATCTACAACTCTGAATTGTTTGAAGAAGAAACAATTACAGCGATGGTAGATTCCTATCTGTTGATTCTAGAAAAAGGAATTAATGCTCCTGAGACGAAAATAAATGAATTAGAACTATCAGAAAATCTAGCCAAACATAAGGCAGAAATTCACAGTCAATCAAGAAAAATAAATCTGATAGAAACTGGTTTAAAATCTCTGACTGAAGTTAAAGAGTCTGCTATTTTGAGCAAGGATAATCAACTGGTTGCTTATGTAGTGATTGAGGATAATTATTCTGTAGAAAAAGTACAATCATATCTAGAATCTTATCTATCTTCTGATTTTCTCCCTAATGCTTATGTACCTATTTCTACTCTACCAAAAACAGAATCAGGAGAAATAGACGAAACTGCTTTAACAAGTTTAGAAGTTATTGACTCAGAATTAATAAACCGTTGGGAAGAAAAATTGCGATCGCATCCGGAAATAGAGGAAGTTGCGGTAGTTGTCCAGCGAAAACAAGCTTACCCAGTTATACCAGAAAGTAGGGGTTTGGTCTCCAAACCCAACCCCGCTACACCCGACTACACAATACCACTAACTGAAGAAAATGTTGCAGATACCGCTCCTGGTGAAGTAGACGAGATAGCAGCATCGGTAGAATTTCAAACCTGGGCAGATTTATTACCAGGTACCGATGAACCAGCAATATATAGCACAGATAGTCGCCAACCTCTGACTCATGCACAACTAAAAGATTTTGTCAAGTCACCCCCAGATAACGCTAGTCTCAGTTATCTGGGGATTAAAATAACAGACCGCGTATGTGCTGCCACTCCCAATGGACCAGAGGCAGCAACAGCATTTTTGTCCTTAGCACAACAATGTGTGTTTGCACCCATTAGCACATCTTTGACAGAAAAGCAAGTTCAATTTGAGTTGGAAGACCTGGGTGCAGTAGCTTTAGTCTTGCAAAGGGGAGAAGCTAACAGCACAGAGAATGAAAAATTAAAAGCTTGTGCTGAAGGTTTAGGAGTACGAGTCATTGAGTTAATACCCGATACTTCAGTATGCGGTTTATTTACCCTGGAAGAAGTTACTACGAATAAGGAAAATCATCAACCAATAACAAGAGATGATAATAAACCTACTCGTGACCATGTAGCTTTAGTGCTGCATACCAGTGGAACAACCAGAAAACCGAAAACGGTACCTTTGACTCACGGAAATTTGACATCAGGCTCCCTGACTATTAGTCGGACTATACAACTGACTCCAGAAGACACCTGTATCAATATTATGCCGCTATTTCATATCCATGGTCTTTCCGTTAATATTCTGGGAACGATATTAGCAGGTGCTAGCGTACTTTGCACCCCAGGGTTATACGCCACAGAAAACGGAGTGGGTGACTTCTTCAAATGGTTGAAACCAGAAGAGGGAAGCGATAGAAAGAAAATAACTTGGTATTCCGCTGTCCCAACCATGCACCAAGCAATTTTGGAATATGCAGAACAAGCAATAGCTGAAACAGGTAAAGCTCCCGAACACTCCCTCCGCTTAATTCGGAACTGTTCGGCAGCACTACTACCAGCGATCGCTGATCGGATGGCAACCGCATTTAACTGCGAAGTCTTGCCTACTTATGCGATGACAGAATCTATGCCTATTTGTAGTCCAGAAGTAGGAAAAGGATTACTCAAGCGTGGTTCTGTGGGTCGTGCTGCTGGTCCAACAGTAATAATTGGAGATGTCAAAGCAAATGAGCAAGGCAAACCAGTATTAAATGTACTAGAACCCTATGGCGAGGGAGAAGTAATGGTCCGGGGTGCTTGCGTCACCGCCGGATATGAGTTACGGGAATGGATGGATTATAATCCCAATGAGGAAGCATTTATCGACGGTTGGTTAAGAACAGGGGATAAGGGTTACAAAGACAAAGATGGTTATGTTTATCTAGTAGGTCGGTTCAAAGAAATTATTAACCGCGCTGGAGAAAAAATTAGTCCGATGGCAGTAGAAGATGTATTGCAACGCCATCCAGCAGTAGGTCAGGTAGTTGTATTTGCAGCGCCCCATGAACTTTTTGGTGAAGTAGTGGGAGCAGCAATAGTACCAGTACCAAATCAGACACGACCAACCCTCGCAGCATTACGCCAATTTGCCATCAAGGAAAAAGAACTGGAAACCCAATGGTTGCCAGAATGTTTAGTTTGGATGAATGCTATTCCTAAAGGTTTGACCGGAAAACCTGCCCGAATAGGTTTAGCCAAACGGTTAGAAATGCCGACTCTGACAACTGATGTGACAGCATCACCCCGAACTTTTGTAGCAACAGAAGGAGCGGATGGTAAGTATGTTTTAGAAACATTAGAACATCAAATTGAGAATGGAACAGGAGGTTGTCAGAATTTACAACAATTGACTGTTTATTTTACTTCCGAGACAACAGAATTTTCCCTGAGTCAGTTGTCAGAGTTGGAAGTACGCGATCGCTTTGGCACTCTCAGTAAAATTATGCCTTCTGCTTTCGTCCAGTTAGAAACACTACCATTAACATCTGATGGAAAAATAGACCGAAAACGGTTACAAAACCCTGATAAAAATGGTGGTTCTCAACCTGTACAACAAGGAAATGAAACTGAGCAAAAAATTGCTGCTATTTGGAAGGAGGTACTGCAAATAGAAGAAGTCGGTATTTATGATAACTTTTTTGAATTAGGAGGTAAGTCGGTACTGCTGATACAGGTGTATGGCAAGTTGCAAGAAATATTTGATATGAGCAATTTAAAGGTTATTGACTTGCTAGCAAACCCTACTGTTCATTCATTAAGTGAATTTATTGCGAGTGGCGGTGTAACTGAATCAGATAAAAAGACCAAAGTTAATTATGAGAAGCGTGTAAGTAAACGTCTCTCTAAGAAAAGTGAAAGGGGTAATATTCGGAAAAAACTCCGTTCTCAAAAATAGGGAGTAGGGAGTAGGGAGTTAGGAAAGTAGTAGGGTGTGTTAGGCGCTTGCGCCGTAACGCACCATTAAGTAAGGACTAAAAGTGGTACACCAAGAATGGTGCGTTACGACTGCCGTCTAACGCACCCTACTAGACCTAAAATCTATAATTTATAAATTCTAAGAATAAAGATTATGAATCAACCAGAAGAACAAGAATATAATGATAATGAAATTGCTATCATAGGAATGTCTGGACGTTTTCCAGGAGCAAGAAACCTGGATGAGTTTTGGGAGAATCTCAAGAATGGGGTTGAATCTATCTCATTATTATCAGATAAACAGTTGACAAAATCTGGTGTTCCATCCGAAATACTTAATAATCCCAACTATGTTAAAGTAGGTGCTACTGTTTCAGACATTGAAATGTTTGATGCTAACTTCTTTAACTACAGTCCAAGAGAAGCAGAAGAAATCGACCCGCAACAACGACTTTTTTTAGAGTGCGCCTGGGAAGCAATAGAAAGTAGTGGTTATAACCCAGAAAACTACGAAGGTTCAATCGGGGTTTATACTGGTGCTGGAGTGCTTACCTATTTAATGTATAACCTGGCAGACAAAGATTTTATTGTCTTAGATAGTCGCTACTTTGCCCAAATGGTTGCTAACGACAAAGATTACTTAGCAACCCGCACCGCTTACAAACTGAATCTGACCGGACCTGCCATAACTATTCAAACAGCTTGCTCAACATCATTAGTTGCCGTACATTTAGCGTGTCAAAGTTTGCTCAATGGAGAATGTGACATGGCTCTAGCAGGTGGTGTTTCGATCCAAGTTCCTCAAAATGTGGGATACTTATATCAGGAAGGAATGGTAGGTTCTGACGATGGTCATTGTCGAGCTTTTGATGCCAAAAGTTCGGGAACATTTTTGGCTAATGGTGTGGGAGTTGTGTTACTGAAACCACTGCAAGATGCGATAGCAGATGGAGATATTATTCATGCTGTGATTAAAGGTTCGGCAATTAATAATGATGGTTCTTTGAAACTGGGTTATACTGCTCCCAGTGTGAATGGTCAATCAGCAGTTATTTCTGAAGCTCAAGCTGTCGGTAATGTAAATCCAGAAACAATTACATACATAGAAGCTCATGGTACGGGGACAAAATTAGGAGATCCTATTGAGATTGAAGCTTTAAGCAAAGCCTTTTCAGAGCATACCGATAAAAAACAATTTTGCGCCATAGGTTCCCTAAAAACCAATGTGGGACACATGAATACGGCAGCAGGTGTAGGAGCATTAATTAAAACTGTTTTGGCTCTCAAACATAATTTAATACCTCCCAGTCTAAACTACGAGGAACCTAATCCCCAGATTAATTTTAGCGCGACTCCATTTTACGTCAATAATACTTTGTCGGAATGGAAACGGAACGGCACTCCTCTACGAGCAGGAGTTAGTTCTTTTGGTATAGGTGGAACTAATTCTCACGTTGTCTTGGAAGAAGCACCCACTCTGGAGAAAGAAGAGGATGATTTGCCTCGTCCCGTTCATATATTAACTTTGTCAGCTAAGACTCCTACAGCTTTATCAGATTTAGTAGACAGTTATCATCATTATTTAAAGACTAATCCAGATTTGGATATAGGAGATGTTTGTTACACTGCTAATACCGGAAGAGGTCATTTTAACCACAGATTAGCAGTTGTTGCTCAAAACCAAACAGAATTAGTTGAAAAACTGGGAGAGTTCAAACCAGAAGAGCAAGCAGAGGGTATATCTACTGGAAAACTTTTAATCAATGCTACTGCTCCTAAAGTTGCCTTCTTATTCACAGGTCAAGGTTCCCAATATATAAATATGGGTAAGGAGTTATGCGAACAAGCACCAGTATTCCAAGCAGCACTTGATGAATGTGAGGAAATATTAGCAGAACTTGGTGTTGACTCCATCCTAGAAATTATCTATCCTGATGGAGAGACGTCACCTATAGACCAAACAGCTTATACCCAACCAGCTATATTTGCTATTGAATACGCCCTAGCTAAATTATGGGAATCTTGGGGAATAACACCAGATGTAGTCATGGGTCACAGTGTAGGTGAATATGTTGCAGCAACAGTAGCAGGAATATTTAGTCTAGAAGACGGATTAAAATTAATTACTGCCAGGGGAAGGTTAATGCAGCAGTTACCCCCAGGAGGAGAAATGGTAGCTGTGATGGCATCAGAATCAAAAGTGAAAAAGCTCCTCACACCTTATACAGATAAAGTAGCCATAGCAGCAATAAACGGACCAAAAAGTGTAGTAATTTCAGGAGAAGCGGAAGCAGTAGGAGAAATAGTCAAGAGCTTAGAATCAGAAAAAATTAAAGCCAAAAAATTACAGGTATCTCACGCCTTCCATTCCCCATTGATGGACCCAATGTTAGCAGAATGGGAAGCAGTAGCTGAGGAATTAACTTATAATCTACCAGAAATTCCAGTCATATCTAACGTTACGGGAAAGGTCGCAGACGAAAGTATCACAACCCCGAAATATTGGGTAGACCATGTACGTCAACCAGTAAGGTTTGCCCAAGGTATGGATGCCTTACAAAAACAGGGTGTTGAAATATTCTTAGAAGTAGGACCGAAACCAATATTGTTGGGAATGGGTCGCCGATGTCTGCCAAAAGATGTAGGTGTGTGGTTGCCATCATTACGTCCTGATGTAGCACAGTTTCCAGAGATGCTTTCTTCTCTGGCAGAATTATATGTGCGGGGAGTCAAAGTAGACTGGGTAGAATTTGATGGAGAATACAGTCGTCAGAAAGTGGTATTACCTACTTACCCATTCCAACGCCAAAAATACTGGATAGAAAACTACTCGCGGGGGGCGACTACTGTTTCAGTCAGCAACAATGGTTTTGTTGCTGATGACAGTACATCAAGTTCTTTATTAGGTAATAAGTTAGCTTTACCGTTTGCTAAACAGTTCCGCTTCCAGACTAAGTTAACACCTGAGTTTCCTTCTTATGTCAAAGACCACAGGTATTATGGTCAAATAGTTGTAGCTGGTGCATCTCATATTGTTTTAGCTTTACTTGCTGGCAAAGAAGCACTAAATAGTGAGTCTTGTGTTGTCGATAATATTGAATTTTTGCAGATATTGGGAGCTGATGAAACTTCTAGTCGTACAGTGCAAGTGCTTTTAGAGCAAGAAAAAGAAACAGAATATGCTTATCAGTTGATAAGTTGTGAAGCAGGAACAGAAAACGACCCATCAACAACTTGGACGGTTCATTGTAAGGCAAAAGTGAGACCTGCTAAAAACTCAGAGTTACCGAAAGAAAATATTGATATTGCAGCAGTAAAACAACGATGTATTCAGTCTCTTTCTAGTGATGAATATTACTCAACTACACTGGAACCCACGAAAGGAGATTTTCACCTGGGACCAACATTCCAATGGACGGAAAAAGCTTGGATAGGTGGTAAAGAAGGGTTGGTAAAAATCAAATCAGGGGAAAACAATGAAGAGATGCAGGAATATTGGCCTCATCCTGGTATGGTTGATTCTGGAATTGTGCCAGTAGCTGTGTTGTCAATACTTCAGGAGTTTTCTCAGAATAGTGAAAATAATGGTAATGGTCAAAAACCTGTCACTGATGGTGAAATAGAAGTTCCCGCTTACGCATTTTCTGGAGCGAAGAGTTTTAAGTTTTTTGAGAATTTTGATATTGATGATGAATTGTGGTATTACACCAAAATTGACGAGTCAAGTTCTTTCGAGAAAGGAGAACTTCGCGGTGAGACTTACTTGCTGAATGGAGATGGTAAAGTAATAGCACAATATATTGGCATTGACTTCCGGCAACTAAGTCGCAAGTTATTGTTGAGGAGTTTCGGTTTAGATTTCAGTCAGTGGTACTATCAAACAGAATGGCAACCTACTGCTTTGACTCCTGGTGAGACAGAGGAACCAGGAACTTACCTGCTATTTTGCCCTAATAGTAAGTCAAAAGGATGGGGCGATAGTCTTAACTCAGAGTTATTAGAGCAAGGTCATCAGTGTATTGTTGTGTATCCAGGAGATAGTTACAAGAATTTATCTTCTGAAGACAAAAAGCAGACAATTCAATTATCTCCAACAGAACCAGAACATTTCCAAAAGTTACTTGATGAGGTAAATGAATCAACAGATGAGTTACCTTTGAAGGGTATTATTCACCTCTGGAGTTTAGATACTGATGCTGTAGACTTGGGTAAAACTGAAGAAATAATTTGTGGTAGTATCATCAACCTGTTGCAAGGGATGCGATCGCTAGAAAAATCACCTCCTGTTTGGTTAGTGACTCAAGGCGCTCAGGAAACAGATATACAAGAGGGTAAAGTTGTCACAAATTCTCAACCGCAACAAGCACTTTTATGGGGAATTGGCAAAGTCATAGGTATGGAGTATCCCCAGTTAGACTGTCGTTGTCTAGACCTAGACCCTAATGCTGAGGAACAAGAAACTTTAAAAGTTTTATTGGATGAGGTCGCCAACCATCAAGCATCAACCAGCAGGGAAAGTGAAATCCGCTATCGTCAAGGAGAGCGTCAAGCAGCGAGGTTAGTTCAACCCAGGTTAGATACAGATGATGTCAAATTAACTGTTGAGACCGAAGCAAGTTATTTGATTACTGGTGGTAATGGTGCTTTAGGATTGGAAGTTGCTCAGTTCCTGGTAGAAAAAGGCGTTAAGAGTATAGCTTTAGTTGGGCGTAGCGCACCGTCAGAAACTGCTAAAGAAAGTATTCAAGAATTAGAAGCAGCAGGCGCTAAAGTTTCAGTATTCTTAGGAGATGTCTCTGTGGAAAAAGACATGGTAGATATTTTCCAAAAGATAGAAGATACCTTACCTCCTCTGAAAGGTGTAATTCATGCTGCTGGAGTTGTAGATGACGGGTTCATCCAACAAATGAGTTGGGAACAGTTTACAAAAGTGACCGCTCCCAAAGTAGCAGGAACTTGGAATCTACATAAACTAACAAAAGATATACCATTAGATTTCTTTGTTTGCTTCTCCTCCATAGCATCTATCTTAGGTTCTCCCGGTCAAAGTAACTATGCAGCAGCTAACGCCTTTATGGATGCAGTTGCCCAATACCGTCGCAATTTGGGATTACCAGGATTGAGTATTAACTGGGGACCTTGGGCAAATATTGGTATCGCCGCTCGAATGGGGGCACAACAACAAAGTCGTCTACAAAGCCAAGGTTTGCAAGGAATTAAAACAGAGCAAGGGTTACAAGCTTTAGAAGAGGTATTAGCTACCCAGGAATCACAGATAGCAATATTTAATATAGACTGGCCACAATTATTGAGTCAATTGGGAGCAGCAACCCCAGCATTTCTATCGGAAATAGCAAGTCAGCATCCACTCAAGGGAGCAAACCAAGGGCCAAAACAACGGGAGTTGTTAGAACAAATGAAGGTAGCAAAAACTGACAAACGCCAAAGGTTAATTGTTGATTATTTGATTGGTGTTGTTGCTAAGGTATTGAGGCGGGGTAAAAATGATTTGCCAGACCCAGAGGAAGGATTCTTTAATTTAGGAATGGATTCGCTGATGGCACTGGATTTTGGGCAAATGATTCAGACAGATTTAGGGATTACTTTGTCCTCAACTTCTACTTTTGAGTATCCAAATATTCAGACTTTAGCTGAATATCTAGAGGGAATAATTCCGAAAATTGAGAAAAAAGAGGCTGAGTCTAAAACAGATGATACTGCCATTGATTCAGAAAATCTAATTAAAGAGATTAGTCAGCTTTCAGAAGACCAAATAAATGCAGCTCTTGATGAAGCTCTGGCTCAACTCGATCAGTTTATCTAGAGGAGGCATTAAAGTAGGGACGTTCCATGGAACGTCCCTAGAGATACTCAACTTAACCAAAATTTTCCCACTACCTACCTAATACCTACCTAACAAACAAGGAATTAAACATGGAACCTAGCTCCGAAACTACTCAACTCTCAAATCAGCAACGTCTTTTATTAGCAGTCAAAAAAGCAACTGCCAAACTAAGTCAAATTGAAACAGCGAGTACCGAACCAATAGCAATTATTGGTACTGGTTGTCGTTTTCCAGGAGGTGCTGAAACTCCAGAATCTTACTGGGAATTTCTCAGGGAATCAAGAGATGGCAGAGTAGAAATTCCCAAAGAGCGCTGGAACAATGACCTCTACTACAACCCAGACCCAGAAGCACCAGGTCAAATATATGTTCGTCACGGTTATTTTCTCCAACAATCCGTAGACAAGTTTGACCCTGCCTTTTTTGGGATTTCTGGAGCAGAAGCAGAGAAGATAGACCCATCACAACGACTTCTGTTGGAGGTGAGTTGGGAAGCATTAGAAAATGCAGGTATTTCACCCAGAAGTTTGAAAAATACGGAAACGGGAGTCTATATAGGTCAATGTTTTAATGATTACGCCTTGATTGGTCAAAATGCTTCACCTGGTAACTTGGGTGATTTTTATCTAGGTCTAGGTACAGCGATGAATATTTCGTCTGGTCGGATAGCTTATGTTTTTGGACTGCAAGGACCAACTTTTACCCTAGATACAACTTGTTCTTCCTCTTTAGTTACTTTGCATATAGCTTGTCAGAGTTTGCGGAGTGGAGAATCTAACCTTGCTCTAGCAGGTGGAGTAAATTTAATGCTTCATCCCACTGTGACTCATGGGTTCTGTAAAGGTCGAGCATTATCTCCTGATAGTCGTTGCAAGACTTTTGATGTCAGTGCTGATGGTTATGCAAGGGGAGAGGGTTGTGGGATAATTGTCCTCAAACGTCTTCGGGATGCTGTGGCAGATGGCGATCGCATTTTGGCTCTGGTGAAAGGTTCTGCGATTAACCATGATGGTCCTAGTAGTGGACTGACAGTTCCCAATCAACAAGCTCAAAAGAAGGTACTCCGGGAAGCTCTGGTAAATGCTAAGGTAAGTCCCTCAGAGGTAGACTATGTTGAATGTCACGGTACGGGAACTTCTCTGGGAGACCCTCTGGAAGTCAAAGCTATTGATGAGGTTTATTGTGGAGAAAGAAGTAAGGAAGACCCTCTGATTATAGGTGCGGTGAAAAGTAATGTGGGCCATTTGGAAGCTGCTGCTGGGGTTGCAGGTTTAATGAAGATTATTTTAGCTCTGCAAAATCGGGAAATTCCCCCGAATCTTCACTTTAATCAACCTAACCCTCAGATTGATTGGAATCGAATTCCGGTAGAGGTAGCAACAAGTGTGATACCTTTGGAAAAACCAGATAAACCTCTGTTGGCAGGAATTAGTGGATTTGGCATGAGTGGTACTAATGCTCATGTGATTTTACAAGAAGCACCACAACAAGTTAAAAGTGAAAATGAGACAGAGCGATCGCTCCATTTATTAACTCTGTCAGCAAGAACTGAAAAAGCTTTGGCAGATTTGGTTGTTCGTTATCGAAATTATCTGGAAAAAGAAAATAATGAGGATGAATTAGCTGACATTTGTTATACAGCTAATACAGGACGGACTCATTTGAATCACAGATTAGCAATTATCGCAGCTAATCAAGCAGAGTTATTGGAGAAATTAAGCGCTGGTTTAACAGGGGAGGAAATCTTCTCAGGACAGGTATCTAGTAGTGCTTTACCAAAGGTAGGTTTCTTATTTACTGGTCAAGGTTCCCAATACGTTAATATGGGCAAGGAGTTATACGAACAAGCACCAGTTTTCCGACAGGCGATCGACCAATGTGCTCAAATTTTCAGTGCAATTGTGGAGGAACAACCAGAATCAGAACAGGTTTCTTTGTTAGATGTTATATATACAGAAGATTCTGAGTCATCACCTCTAAACCAAACAGCTTATACCCAACCAGCTATATTTTCCATAGAATATGCTTTGGCTAAATTATGGCAATCCTGGGGTATTGAACCAGATGTAGTCATGGGTCATAGTGTAGGTGAATATGTGGCAGCAACAGTAGCAGGAATCTTTAGTTTAGAAGACGGATTAAAATTAATTACTGCCAGGGGACGGTTAATGCAGCAGCTACCCCCAGGAGGAGAAATGGTAGCTGTGATGGCATCAGAATCAAAAGTGAAAAAGCTCCTCACACCTTATACAGATAAAGTAGCCATAGCAGCAATAAACGGACCAAAAAGTGTAGTAATTTCAGGAGAAGCGGAAGCAGTAGGAGAAATAGTCAAGAGCTTAGAATCAGAAAAAATTAAAGCCAAAAAATTACAGGTATCTCACGCCTTCCATTCCCCATTGATGGACCCAATGTTAGCAGAATGGGAAGCAGTAGCTGAGGAATTAACTTATAATCTACCAGAAATTCCAGTCATATCTAACGTTACGGGAAAGGTCGCAGACGAAAGTATCACAACAGCTAAATATTGGGTAGACCATGTACGTCAACCAGTCAGGTTTGCTCAAGGTATGGATGCTTTACAGAAAGAGGGTGTGGAAATCTTCTTAGAAGTAGGACCGAAACCAATATTGTTGGGAATGGGTCGTCGGTGTTTGCCAGCAGATGTAGGTGTTTGGTTGCCATCATTACGTCCAGATACAGCAGACTTTTCCCAGATTATTGCTTCTCTGGGAGAGTTATATGTGCGGGGAGTAAAGATAGACTGGGTAGGATTTGATCAACAATATAGTCGTCAGAAAGTTACCTTACCTACTTACCCATTCCAACGACAAAGATTCTGGGTACAGAACTATTCCCAGGGATCAAATTCTGTTTCAGTCAGTAATGATTTGCTGACAGAGGAGGGAACATCAAATTCTGTATTAGGTCATAAATTACCTTTACCCTTTGCCCAACAATTCCGTTTTCAGACTAAATTAACACCTGAGTTTCCTTCTTATCTGAAAGACCACAAATATTACAACAAAATAGTTGTACCTGGTACGTCTCATATTATTTCTGGTTTCCTTGCTGGTAAAGAAGCATTAAACACCGAGTCTTGCGTTGTGGATGATATTGAATTTTTACAGATATTGGGAACAGATGAAACTTCTAGTCGTACAGTGCAAGTGCTTCTAGAGCAAGAAAAAGAAACAGAATATACTTATCAGTTGATAAGTTGTGAAGCAGGAGAAGAATACGACCCATCAACAACTTGGACGGTTCATGCTAAGGCAAAAGTTCGCTCTGTGAAGAACTCAGAGTTACCAAAAGAAAATATTGATATTGCAGCAGTCAAAAACCGATGTACTCAGACTCTCTCCAGCGATGAATATTACTCAATTGCACTGAAACCTATGAAGGGAGATTTTTACCTAGGACCGACATTCCAATGGACGGAAAAAGCGTGGATAGGTGGTACAGAGGGGTTGGTAAAAATCAAATCAGCTCAAAATAATCAAGAAATGCAGAAATATTGGCCTCATCCTGGTATGGTTGATTGTGGACTTATGCCAGTAGCTCTGTTGTCAGTAGTTCGGGAGTTGTCTCAGAATACTGAGAATAATGGTAATGGTCAAACATCTCTCATTGATACTGAAATAGAAATTCCTGCTTATGTATTTTCTGGAGCGAAGAGTTTTAAGTTTTTTGAGAATTTTGATATTGATGATGAATTGTGGTACTACACCAAAATTGACGAGTCAAGTTCTTTTGAGAAGGAAGAATTTCTAGGTGATACTTACTTGCTGAATGGAAATGGGAAAGTATTAGCAGAATATAATGGTATAGATTTCCGTCAACTAAGTCGGAAGTTATTGTTGAGGACCTTTGGGTTAGATTTTAGTCAGTGGTACTATCAAATAGAATGGCAACCTGCTGCTTTGACTCCTAGTGAAACACAGGAACCAGGAACTTACCTACTATTTTGTCCTACAGGGGAATCAAATAGTAAGTCAAAACCATGGAGCGATAGTCTGAACTCCCAATTATTAGAACAAGGTCATCAGTGTATTGTTGTCTATCCAGGAGATAGTTACAAGAATTTATCTTCAGAAGCAAAACAACAAACGATTCAATTATCTCCAACAGACCCCGAACATTTCCAAAAGTTACTTGATGAGGTAAATGAATTAACAGAAGAATTGCCCTTGCAAGGTGTGATTCACCTCTGGAGTTTAGATACAGATGTAGCAGAGTTAGCAAAAGCAGAAGAGGTAATTTGTGGTAGTATTATCAACCTATTGCAAGGGATGCGATCGCTTGAACAATCACCTCCTCTGTGGTTAGTGACTCAAGGTGCTGCATTAGGATTTACTTCTCAGGAGTCAGAAGTCAGTAGTAATATTCAACCTCAACAAGCACTTTTATCGGGGTTAGGCAAATCCATAACTCTGGAGTATCCCCAGTTATACTGTCGTTGTTTAGACCTAGATCCTAATACTGAGGCATCAGAAAACTTAAAAGTTTTACTCGATGAGGTCGCCAACCATCAACCATCAACCAGTTGGGAAAATCAAATCCGTTATCGTCAAGGAGAACGTCAAGTAGCAAGACTAATTCAACCCAGGTTAGATACAGATGATGCCAAATTAACTATTGAGACCGAAGCAAGTTATTTAATTACTGGTGGTTTAGGCGCTCTAGGGTTAGAAGTGGCTCAGTTCCTAGTCAAACAAGGCGTTAAGAGTATAGTCTTATTAGGCCGCAAATCTCCTTCAGAAACTGCTCAGGAAAGTATTCAAGAGTTAGAAGCAGCAGGCGCTCAAGTTTCAGTATTATTGGGAGATGTGTCTGTGGAAAAAGATATGGTAGAGATTTTCCAACAGATACAAGATACCTTACCTCCTCTGAAAGGTGTAATTCATGCTGCTGGAGTTGTAGATGATGGATTTATCCAACAAATGAGTTGGGAACAGTTCACAAAAGTGACCGCTCCCAAAGTAGCAGGAACTTGGAATCTACATAAATTAACAAAAGATATACCATTAGATTTCTTTGTTTGTTTCTCCTCCCTAGTATCAATGTTAGGTTCCCCCGGTCAAGGTAACTATGCTGCAGCTAACGCCTTTATGGATGCAGTTGCCCAATACCGTCAGAATTTAGGATTACCAGGAGTGAGTATTAACTGGGGACCTTGGGCAAATATTGGCCTCGCTGCTCGCATGGGGGCACAACAACAAAGTCGTATAGAAAGCCAAGGTTTACAAGGAATTCAATCAGAGCAAGGGTTACAAGCTTTAGAAGAAGTATTAGCAACTCAGGAACCACAGATAGGAATATTTAATATTGACTGGTCACACTTGTTGAGTCAATTGGGAGCAGCAACTCCGCCATTTCTATCGGAAATAGCAAGTCAGCATCCACTCAAAGGAGCAAACCAGGGACCAAAACAACAGGAATTCATAGAAGAACTGAAGGTAGCAACAACTGAGCAACGCCAAAGTTCAATTGTGGATTATTTGCTTGGTATTGTTGCTAAAGTATTGAGATTGAGTAAAAGTGATTTACCAGACCCAGAAGAAGGATTCTTTAATTTGGGGATGGATTCCCTAATGGCACTGGATTTTGGCCGTATGATTCAGACAGATTTAGGGATTACTTTGTCCTCAACTTCTACTTTTGAGTATCCAAATATTCAGACTTTAGCTGAATATCTAGAGGGAATAATTCCGAAAATTGAGCAGACGGAAACTGAGTCTGAGACAACTGATACTGCCATTGATTTAAAAAATCTAATTGCAGAGGTTAGTCAGCTTTCAGCAGACAACATGGATGAAGCTATTGATGATGCTCTGAATCAACTTTATCAGTCTATTTATGTTGGAAATTAAGAAAGTTCCAATCAGTTAACAGTTCTCCGTAATTAACTAGCTATCAGCTATCAGCATTTCAGCTAGCCTCCAAAAGAGGAACTTCGTTAACAGCTTTTTGACCTGCTGAGTGCTGAATGCTATTAAAAAAAAGGAGAGTAGGGGTTTGGTCTCCAAACCCTATATAGAGAAAGGGAGTTAGATGCTCCCACTAACTAAAACCTCAGATGTACCAAACAAGGAATTAAACATGGAAGCTAGCTCCCAAACCCAACTGTCAAATCAGCAACGTCTTTTTTTAGAACTACAAGAAGCAACTGCAAACGCTGAACTGTCAAATCAGCAACGTCTTTTATTAGCAGTCAAACACGCAACTGCTAGGTTAAATGAAATTGAAACAGCAAGTACCGAACCAATAGCAATTATTGGTACTGCTTGTCGTTTTCCAGGAGGTGCTGATACTCCCGAATCTTACTGGGAATTTCTCAGAGAATCAAAAGATGGCAGAGTAGAAATTCCCAAAGAGCGATGGAATAATGACCAATACTACAATCCAGATCCAGAAGCACCAGGCAAAATCTATGTTCGCCACGGTTATTTTCTCCAACAACCCGTAGACCAGTTTGACCCCGCCTTTTTTGGCATTTCTGGGGCAGAAGCAAATAAGATGGACCCATCACAACGACTTTTGTTGGAAGTGAGTTGGGAAGCATTAGAAAATGCAGGTATTTCACCCAGGAGTTTGAAAAATACGGAAACGGGAGTATATATAGGTCAATGCTTTAATGATTATGCCTTGATTGGCATCAATTCTCTCCCTAATAACTTGGCTGATTTTTATTTAGGTCTAGGTACGGGGATGAATATTTCGTCGGGTCGGATAGCTTATGTTTTTGGACTGCAAGGACCAACTTTGACCCTAGATACAACTTGTTCTTCCTCCTTGGTTACTTTGCATATAGCTTGTCAGGGTTTGCGGAATGGAGAGTCTAACTTGGCTCTAGTCGGTGGAGTAAATTTAATGCTTCATCCCACTGTGACTCATGGGTTCTGTAAAAGTAGAGGATTATCTCCTGATAGTCGTTGCAAGACTTTTGATGCTAGTGCTGATGGTTTTGCCAGGGGAGAGGGTTGTAGCATAATTGTCCTCAAACGTCTTCGGGATGCTGTGGCAGATGGCGATCGCATTTTGGCTCTGGTGAAAGGTTCTGCGATTAACCATGATGGTCCTAGTAGTGGCCTGACAGTTCCCAATCAACAGGCCCAAAAGAAGGTACTTCGGCAAGCTTTGGCCAATGCCAAGGTAAACCCATCAGAGGTAGACTATGTTGAGTGTCACGGTACGGGAACTTCTCTGGGAGATCCTCTGGAAGTCAAAGCGATCGATGAGGTTTATTGTCAAGAAAGAAGTAAGGACGATCCTCTGATTTTGGGTGCGGTGAAAAGTAATGTGGGGCATTTGGAAGCGGCTGCGGGTGTTGCAGGTTTAATGAAGATTATTTTGGCTCTGCAAAATAAGGAAATTCCACCAAATCTTCACTTTAATAAACCTAACCCTCAGATTGATTGGGATAAAATTTCGGCAGAGGTAGCAACAAGTGCGATACCTTGGGAAAAACCAGATAAACCTCTGTTGGCAGGAATTAGTGGATTTGGCATGAGTGGTACTAATGCTCATGCTATCTTACAATCAGCACCAGAACAGGTGAAAAGTAAAAATGAGACAGAGCGATCGCTCCATGTATTAACTTTGTCCGCTAGAACCCAAAAAGCTTTGGCAGATTTGGTGGTTCGTTATCAAAATTACCTGGAAAAAGAAAATAATGAGGATGAATTAGGTGATATTTGTTATACAGCTAATATAGGACGTGCCCATTTGAATCAAAGATTAGCAGTTATTGCAGCTAACAAAGCGGAGCTATTGGAGAAATTAACGGCTGAGGAAATATTCTCAGGACAGGTATCAAGTAGCACCATACCAAAGGTGGCTTTCTTATTCACAGGTCAAGGTTCCCAATACGTTAATATGGGTCGGGAATTATATGAGCAAGCACCAGTTTTCCGACAGGCGATCGAGCGGTGTAATGAAATTTTCAGTGCAATTGTTGAGGAACAAGAAGAATCAGACAAAATTTCTCTGTTAGATGTTATGTATTCTGACACTGAAGAAGATTCATCCCCCCTACACCAAACAGCTTATACTCAACCAGCACTATTTGCCATAGAATACGCCCTAGCTAAATTATGGGAATCTTGGGGAATCAAACCAAATGTAGTCATGGGTCACAGTGTAGGTGAATATGTGGCAGCAACAATAGCGGGAATCTTTAGTTTAGAAGACGGATTAAAATTAATTACTGCCAGGGGACGATTAATGCAAGAGTTACCCCCAGGAGGAGAAATGGTTTCTGTTATGGCATCAGAATCAAAAGTTCGTCCTCTCCTGACGAATTACACAGATCAAGTAGCTATGGCAGCGATTAATGGACCTGCAAGTGTGGTGATTTCTGGGGAGTCAGAAGCGGTAAGGGCGATCGCTACTAAGTTAGAGTCAGAAGGAATTAAAACGAAACAACTGCAAGTATCTCATGCTTTCCATTCACCTCTAATGGAACCAATGTTAGAGGAGTTTGAGGAGATAGCTAATCAACTTGACTATAAGACACCCAGGATTCCGGTAATATCTAACGTCACAGGGACAAAGGCAGATAGTAGTATTACTACCGCTAAATATTGGGTAGATCATGTCCGACAACCAGTTAAGTTTGCCCAAAGTATGGATGCTGTGCAGCAACAGGGAATTGATATTTTCCTAGAAGTAGGACCAAAACCAATATTATTAGGTATGGGGCGTCGATGTTTGCCAGAAGATGCAGGTGAGTGGTTGCCATCATTACGTCCTAATGTGGATGAATGGCAGCAAATACTTTCTAGTCTATCAGAATTGTACGTTCGGGGAGCAAAAATAGATTGGTCAGGATTTGACGGAAATTATCATCGACAAAAAGTGGCCTTACCTACTTATCCTTTCCAACGACAAAGGTATTGGATAGAAAATGAGAAGTCGGGGTTATCAGAATCAACTCTTACTCAGATAACAGACACAGCAACAGAAACTTTAACCAAGCAACTAGCAGAAACAGGTAATCTCTCAGAAAGTGAACTGGAGTTAGTGCCGAAAATACTAGAGTTGCTGAAACAACAACAGTTCAAACCTGCTATAGAGTTGGAGCAAAAGTCTACAGAATCAGAAGATTTAGTTTCCCCTTCATCAGTAATAGATATTGAGAAGTTACAAGCTGCTCCAGCACCAGAACGTAAGTTGATGATAGTAGAGTATTTGCAGAAGTTGGCAATTAAGGTACTGCAATTAAATACTTCTGAAGGTTTAGACCTCAACGAATCTGTTCTAGAATTAGGTTTTGATTCTTTGAGCGTTGTGGAACTCCGGAGCAAAATCGAAAAACAACTAGCAGTAACTATACCTGCTAGCTTAATTTTGCAAGGTCCTAGTATCATGGAATTAGCAGAAGCATTGGTTGAACAATTGACTGATAGTGGTTCTGACCAAACTCCAGTTGAGGCCAAAAAAGAAGGCGGTTGGATTGCATACCACAAACCAAAACCTAATGCAAGTACCCGTTTATTCTGCTTCCACCCCTGGGGTGCCAGTGCTTCTATCTATCAACAATGGTCTGATGCTTTGCCTCCAGAAATAGAAGTTTTACCCATTCAACTACCAGGTAGACAAAGACGTCTTCAGGAACAACCTTTTACAGATTTTGCCAGTCTAATTGAGGTTTTAGCAGATGTCCTTTCTCCTTATTTAGATAAACCTTTTGCTTTCTTTGGTCATAGTATGGGAGCGTTTATTGCTTTTGAGCTTGCCTATTTTCTCGAAGAAAAACATAATTTGAAAGCAATGCAGTTGTTTCTAAGTGGTGTAGTTCCACCATCAGATAATACTTTGTTAGAAAAAATAGAATCTCTTTCAGAAGCAGAACGACTCAATTATCTTCTAGAAATTTCAGAAATTCCCAAAACTATTTCTGAAGATCCATCGCTTTTCAATGAATTAATGAATATCTTTAAGGCAGATTTTCAACTGTTAAAAAGTTACTACTATCACTATGTAGAGAAAAAGCCACTAAATTGCCCCATCTCTAGTTTTAGTGGAGTAGATGATAATACACTTAGCGATCGCCAACTTTCTCATTGGTCTGAGTATACTAACAGCAACCTCAAAATAGATCGGATACCTGGGAAACATATGTTTATGTTTTTGAAAGATAGCCAAAAATTACTTTTGGAGCTAATTTCTCAAGAACTTTTACCACAATTAATTACTCAATAAATTATTAGGGTGCAAAGTTTGCACCCTTTTCTAATAAAATTTAAAATTAAGGAGGGTTTTCCTAAAAAGGCAAGGATAAAAAGAATAAGTTTATGAAGCGCAAAATTTGGGTGTTTATTACTACCTTCCTTCTATTTTCTAGCTTAGGTATAGCCTCGTATTATGGCAATACTTTCGATTCAGGAAAAACTTATGAACAAAACAAACTAATAGATATAAGTTCAGAAACAAATTATAATTCAAAAAAAGCTGTTGCCAATAGGCAGACAGATGTTCTTAAAGATTTAGTAGGAGAAAAAATGAGTGATAATTTAATCTCAAAAGATAATTTAGTAGGCACTTGGAAACTTGCTGATTTTTACACTGTGGATGCTAAACAAAAAATTGATTACCCATACGGTAAAAATCCTACAGGCTATCTTGTATATACTGAAAATGGATATGTTTCTGTGACAATTATGACCACAGATCGCCCACTTCTTGGCCTCTCAATGGAAGAAATGCAAGAGTTGAAAGATGTTAAATTGGGACTAAAATTAATCGCCAATCTTGGGAAATCTATTAAGGCAAGCTTGAGATATTTTAGCGCTGCTAGAAACTATCTTTCTTACAGTGGTAAATATGAATTACGAGATAGTACAGTTATTCACCATGTTGAAGTTAGTGTAATTCCTGATTGGGTTGGTGTAGACCTTGAACGTAATGTGGAATTTTCAGAAGGCAAAATTATACTCTCAAATAACATCAAAGCTGTATTCTTTAGCGTAACTTGGAAACTTGTTTCTTAGGCTTTTTAATTACAAATGATTCTGTGTTGTATAATTATTCCCAGGTAGAATAGATATCTTGTCTATTTGTTATATTTTCGAGGCTGAATTATTACCTGAATAAATATACATTTAATATAGAGAAAATTATTGGAGAAATCACAATGAATAAACAAATTTCTAGTAACTCAGAAGAAAACTTAGAAATTGCGATTATTGGTGCTGGAATATCTGGTATGTGTATGGCAATTAACCTCAAAAAAATTGGTATCACAACCTTCAAAATTTTTGAAAAAGCAGATAACGTAGGGGGGACATGGCATGATAATACATACCCTGGTTGTGGTTGTGATACACCATCTATTTTATATTCATATACCTTTGAACCCAAAACTGACTGGAGTCGGAATTATCCCAAACAACCAGAAATACTTGAATATCTAGAAAACTGTGCTGATAAATATGATATTAGAAAACATATTACTTTTAACACAGAAATTACTAAGACTGTTTTTGAAGCAGAAAAAAATATTTGGCGTATTTATACTGCTTCTGGAGAAGAATTTTCTGCGAATATTTTAGTTAGTGCTTGTGGACAATTAAATCAACCAAAAATTCCTCATATTGATGGTCTAGAAACATTTTCGGGAACTCAATTTCATTCCGCTCGTTGGAATCATGACCATGATTTAAAGGATGAAACAGTAGCAGTAATTGGTACTGGTGCAAGTGCAATTCAGTTTATTCCAATTATCGCTCAACAAGTGAAAAAATTGATTGTTTTTCAACGTAGCGCTCCATGGATTTCACCTAAACCTGATTTTAAATTTTCAAACTTTTTTCATTGGTTAGGTAAAACTTTCCCATTCATACTTAGATTGTACCGATGGTTCTTGTATTTAGCCCTGGAATATTTTGTTATTTATATAACAGTACAACAAGATACTATCCCCGGAAAACTTGTTACTGGTTTGCTTAATTTCATAAGAAATCGAATTGTCAAAGATGAAAATCTTAGAGCTATTCTGAAACCAGACCATGAAATTGGTTGTAAGCGGATTTTAGTTTCCAATGATTATTATCCAGCTCTACAACTTCCTCATGTAGAAGTAGTTGCTGATGAAATTAAAACTATTAATCAGAATCAAATTATTACCAAAGATGGTAGGGAATATCCCATAGATACCTTAATATTTGGCACAGGATTTAATACAGTCCTTTTATCATCACTTAAAATTGTTGGTTTGAACAATCAATTGTTACAAGACAAATGGCAGGATGGCTCAGAAGCATATAAAGGCATTATGGTTCCTGGATTTCCTAATATGTTTATGCTTTATGGACCTAATACAAATACAGGTACTCAGTCAATCACTTTTATGGTTGAATGTCAAGTTCATTATATTCTTTCTTGTATCAAAATGATGCAGAAGCAGTCACAGAAATATTTAGATGTGAAGTCTGATATTAATTCTGAGTATAACAAAAAAATACAGATTGCTGCTGCTAAAACTGCGTGGAGTGGTAATTGTAGTAGTTGGTACAAAACAAAGACTGGCAAAATTGTCAATAATTGGCCTTTTTCAACTGCACGTTATTGGCTGACCACTTTTCAAGCTAATCCCAAGGACTTTAATTTTTCTTAACCTGTTATTAAAGGTGATAATTATTTTGTCAAAATACTTTTGTGTAGAAACAAAAATCTTGTATACTTAGTTTGTTTGGTTAAGTTTTTGTTTCTCACAAAAATTAACAAGGACAACATAATTCTTAATTAGGGTTTGCTGAAAAAGTATAAGTGTTAATTAATTGATAATTGATAATGGATAATTGATAATTACCTCTCCCTTTTAGGGAGA
>NZ_JBNHEQ010000063.1:0-14188 GCF_050016015.1 Dapis hubbardiae BLCC-M172 | reverse complement strand
ATTTTTGCCTGTGCAACGTCCGTACCGGAGAAGCAAACATAAGAATAATTAACATAATTACTACCTAAAATAAGCAAAAAAATAATTCTGATTGTATCGATAAGTTAATAACTGAAGTATCGCCCAAGTATAGCAATAATGCATGGGAATTGGTATAATACCTAATTTCATAAAATATTACTACAGTCACAACACAGGAAACAGGCAAAGAAAAAAATAATAAAAAAGGTTTGATTTTGAGAATTTATGGAATTTATAAATTTTTTTATTGACTGATAATTATCAAAAACCTTATGGCATCCCAAGATTTATTTTTTTCTCAAATTAGAAGAATAGCAACAGAAAAATAGATTAGATAAAATCCGGTAGTATCCGTAAAATTCTGGTTTGGGCTTGGGAAACCTCTTGAGCGTAATTAATTTTCTCAGGTTTTGTTTTTCTCTCATTCCTTAATTATTAATTATTTCGTAAATATATTGTTGATTCGCAACAGCCAGATTTTAACTTTTGTAGAGCCATATTACATTTAGTATTAAAACTTGAAATTATACCCAAAATATAATATAATGTCTGAAAGTAAATAAAATAATGTCTAAAAAAACATAATAACAATAAATTAAGAAGTAATGATGATGAATTTATCGGATTTAAAAATAGGGCAAATAGCAATAGTCGATCGAATTATCAGCAGTGACAATACAACAGGAATTGTTCAGAGACTAAAAGAAAAGGGTATAGTTTCTAATAAAAGAGTGCAAGTTTTGCGGGAAGCCAAATTTCCCAGTCCTTTGCGTATTAGAGTCGGTTCCAGCAAAGAAATAACTATCCAACCCCAGGAAGCTGAAATGATAATTGTTAAAACAGATATTTCAGCTAAAGATACAATTCCCGACAATAGAGCAGAATTAACAGAACAAGTGAGAACAGCATCATTAGTTTCATTAACAACTATTATTTTAGTTGTTATTGCTGGATTTTATCGCATCCTGATTACTAGAGATATTTATCAAGGAAATCAAGCCAAAGTTGTGGCTAATGTTGTTTACAATTCAAGTTCAACAGGGACGAAAAATCAAACATTAGAGACAATAGATAAAAGTCAAGTTCAACCAACAAAGGTCGCAAGCATTGAGACAGTAAATAATAAATCTGACTACCCAGAAAAGGTCGCTCAAACAACTAATCAAAATCCTAACAACTATTTAAGGGCAAAAACTCATTCTCCACCCCAAAATGTAGAACCAATAGCTAAAAAAATGACAAACAAAAGAGAGTTATTAGAATTAAAACAAAAACTATACAATACTATCGAACAAACCTGGAAAACCCCTATAAATGTAACTTCAATCTACCTAGTTAAAGTAGATAAAAATGGAGCGATAGCTACTTACGAACCTGTTAATCAAATAGCAACAGATAATCTCGAAAAGACACCTATACCAAGTCTAGTTAATTCTGACCCTACTACTAAAAAAGAATCACTTCAAACAGAGTGGGCTGAGTTTACAATTTTATTTTATGATAATGGTACTTTAGAAGTACAACCAAAGTAATTTAACTTTCCTAACTCTCATGTCTCGGAGCTTTTTGTAGGAAAAAAGAAGATATTTTATCGCAATCCTAAATAGGTTGTAAAATTTTGTCGTAGGGGTTTGGTCTCCAAATCCCTTTGTGCTTGGGGAAAGGAGACCAAACCCCTACAGTTTTTTCTCACAAAATAACTTAATAGAATTACTTAACCAGCTATACAGAATTATCTAAAATAATAAATATGAATCAGCTAAAATTTGTAGGTAAAGTATATTTAGTAGGAGCAGGACCGGGAGACCCTGGACTAATAACACTCAAAGGTAAAGTGCTATTAGAACAAGCTGATGTTGTTATCTATGATGCTCTTGTCAGCACTCCCATTCTAACAATGATTAACCCAAATGCTGAGAAAATTAATGCAGGTAAACGTCGCGGTCGCCACTCCCTACAGCAAACACAAACAACTCAATTACTAATTGAAAAAGCCAAAACTCATGCAATAGTAGTACGTTTAAAAGGAGGCGATCCTTTTGTATTTGGTCGTGGTGGAGAAGAGATGGAAGACTTAATGCAAGCAGGAGTACCCGTCGAAGTTATTCCCGGTGTCACCTCTGGTATCGCTGCACCTGCTTATGCTGGTATTCCCCTAACCCACAGAAACTATAGTTCCTCAGTTACCTTTGTTACAGGTCACGAAGCAACAGGTAAATATAGACCAGAAGTAAATTGGCAAGCGATCGCCCATGGTTCAGAAACAATAGTAATTTATATGGGGGTTCATAACTTACATAATATTATCAAAGAACTTATCATCGCCGGACGTTCCCCAGAAACACCCATCGCTTTAATTCAGTGGGGAACTCGACCCGAACAAAAAGAATTAATTGGTACTATCGAAAATATTGTAGAACAAATTGAAGCAACTGGGTTTGAAGCGCCAGCTATTGCTGTTATTGGTAATGTAGTTAATTTACATCAAATATTAGGGAATTCATTAATGGATAATGGATAATGGATAATTGATAATTACCTCTGGTTAAAACCGTAACGGAATTAAATATTCGGTAAAGTGTATGAATAAATCTTCACTCGCCAAAAATCATCTAGTAGCACTCATTCTTGCAGGTGGAAAAAGTTCCCGTATGGGTGAAGATAAAGCCTTAATTCCTTGGCAAAATATACCTATGTTAAAAAGGGTTTATCAAGTAGCAAATAAATGTACAGAAAAAGTTTATATTATTACTCCATGGCCGGAAAAATATCAGTCAATGTTACCTACAGAATGTGAATGGTTAACTGAGTTAAAAACTGAAGGTCCTTTAGTTGCTTTTGCTCAGGGATTAGATCAAATTAACAGTAATTGGATTTTATTATTAGGATGTGATTTACCTCTGTTGAACTCAGATATTATTCAAACTTGGGTAACTCAATTAAACCAACTTTCTCCAGAAATTTTAGCTTTAGTTCCTCAAAAATTTCAAAGGTGGGAACCTTTATGCGGTTTCTATCGGCAAGAGATAAAGATAGAGTTAGAAAAAATTATTGACCGGGGTCAAAACTCGTTTCAAAAATTACTTTATCAAATTCCAGTTCAACCATTATCTATTGATTCTGAGACAGAAAAAATGTTGTTTAACTGTAATACTCCCTTAGACTTAGAAATGGGGAGGAGTGATGGGGGGATTGGGTGATGGGGAGGTGGGGAGTGTGGGAAGTGTGGGAAGGGTTAGGAGATCGAATGACTTCCGCGAAGGAGTTGAGTTGATTGTATTATATCATGTCCGCTAGCATCGGTATTGTATAGCAAAGGTAGGGAATACTTAACTGGTAGGAAAGCTTAATATCAAGAAAAAAACTTAAATTTCCTGTAGATATTTAGGCTTGGGTTTACACAAACGATATAAACAAACATGATATAGCAATCCTAAATGATTTGTGAAAAAAAACTGTAGGGGTTGGGTCTCCTTTCCCCAAGCAAAAATGGGATTTGGAAACCAAACTCCTACGATAAAATCTTATATCATGTTCGGATAATTAGTTATAATAAACCTTCTTCCTTCTAAATTTCCTCTTTCCCTCCTGACTCCTGACTCCTTCAAATATAATTTATAAGTATTCAACCGAACATGATATTACCGAAATATTGTGGTTTAAAGCCTCCCCTTTTAAGGGGATAATAAATAAAAATTTTCCTGTTTGTCAATCCTCTCCTTTTCAAGGAGAGGTAATTCGCGCATTCTTAATTCTTGAAAACCTATTTAGGATTGCTATAGCAGTCGCCATTACTATTAGGAAATTCTCAATCATCTCAAATTTAGTTCCTGCTAGGAATTATAGATGAATTTAGAATTTATAATTCATCTATAATTCCTGTTTTAAAGCTTCTATTACTCTTTCATATTCACCATCAATTTGTAACAATAAATCCGTTCCTTCTATAATTAGATCTGAACCAGATAACTTGCTCAATTTCTCACATAAATTAGCAAGATTTATCGCTCCTATCTTAGCACTACTAGCTCCTAAACTTTGGGCTGCGAGTTTTAAATCTTCAGTATAATTTATCGCAATTGCATTTAAAATTAATTCCATTTGATGACGAGAATTTTGTAAATAATCCTCAATAATTGTACTATTGCGAATAGAATCTAAAATAGTTAAATCTAAAACAGAATTATCCTGAATTTTATAGTCAATCATATCAATAAACTCACTGCTAGTATCAGAAGTTTTTTGAATACTTGAAAAATCAATATTATTACTAGATTTAAAATTAATTAATCCCTGTTTAAATTCTTCATACTCAACTTCTAATAAAGGAAAAATTTCTGCTGCTCCCACAGTAGTATTTTCACGTCCTAAATTTTCCAACTGATTACATATCTTCCCTACAGTAACTCCTCCCAAATTAGCTGTACTAGAACGTAAAGCATGAGCAGTAATTCGTAATTCATTGGCATCATCAACTACAATTGCCTCTCGAATTGCTGTTAATCTACTAGGAGAAAAATTGAGATAATCATCAATAATTTCACCTAAAAGTTCCTTGCCTCCCATACTTACAATTGACTCTAACATTGTCTCATCTAAGATTAATTTCGGCTTAATTAGAGAATTATTTTTAATATTATTATTGAAATTTTCATTAGTGTTTGTATCATTAATATTTTTCCATGTTGTCATATCTATATCAATTCTCGAAACTTCCTCTAGTGCTTGCTTCAACTCTGGAACCTTCATCGGTTTAGTGATAAAATCATTCATGCCAACTTCCAAACATTTATCCCGCTCTTCTGAAGTAGCATTACCAGCAATAGCAATAATATAGGGGCATAATTCAGGAGACCATTGCTCGCGAATAGTACGAGTAGCTTCCAACCCATCCATCTCTGGCATTTGCACATCCATTAATACCACATCATAAGGCTGACGTTGCAAAGCTTCTAGAACTTCTATGCCATTTGCTGCCACATCTGCTTGGTGTCCTAACTGTTTTAGCTGTAGCAGGATAACCTTTTGATTAACTACATTATCTTCTGCCAACAATATTCGGAGATTTTCTACTTGCTTAACCTCACTTTCTGAGGCAGTAGGCGACTTTTCCATATCAGTTTTTTCTCCTGTAAAAATCTTCATTAAAGTCTGATAAAGTAGAGATACTCTAATTGGTTTATTAATAACTAGAGCAAAATTAATATCTTGACATTTTTCCGCCAATTTATATTCTTTCAAATTACCCAAAAGTACCATAGGTAAATTCTCATCTGAAGTTTGTTCGCGAATAGTTTTCGCTAGGGTACAGTCATCCATTTCAGCCATTGACTTATCTAATATTGCCAAATCAAATTTTATTCCTTGATTAATTAAATCAATAGCTTTCGCACCAGACTCAACTGCCCAAGTTAACATTTCCCAAGACTTCCCTTGTGTCGTCAGCAGTTGTCGGTTAGTTGCATTATCATCGACAATAAGTAATCGTTTTTCAGCTAAATATTGCTTTGCTTCTTCAAATTTATCGGTTGTTTGTACAACAGATGGAGCAAGTATCGAAAAGTAGAAAGTTGAACCTCGACCTAATTCACTCTCAACCCAAATTTTACCCCCCATCAATTCGGCTAACTGTTGACTCATTGCCAAACCTAGACCAGAACCACTATAACTACGAGACATTGAAGAATCAAGCTGAGTAAAAGACTGAAACAACTTATCCATATTCTCTGGAGCAATACCAATACCAGTATCTTGCACAGTAAATTGAATTTCGTAAATATCATAATTACTAATTTGCTCCACCAAAGATGCTTGCACGCGAACCGTTACTTCCCCAGCATGAGTAAATTTAATAGCATTACTGAGTAAATTTACCAGAACCTGTCGCACACGACCAACATCTCCAATTATCATCTGGGGTGTCTGAGGTTCGAGTGCATAAGCTAACTCTATATTTTTCTCTTGCGCTCTCACAGCTAACAGACTCAACGTTTCCTCAATACATTGTTGTAAATCAAAAGTTTGTTTTTCTAATTCTAATCTTTGAGAATTAACTTTTGAGAAGTCGAGGATCTCATTAATAAGAGTCAATAAATCATTACCACTTGTGCGAATAGTTTCCACAAAATCTCTTTGCTGAGGTTGTAACTCTGTATTTAGAAGTAAACCAGTCATACCAATAACAGCATTCATAGGAGTCCGCAGCTCGTGACTCATTGTCGAAATAAATTCACTTTTGGCTTTAGCTGCTGCTTCTGCTGCTTTATTCGCCTCCTCCAAAGCACGATTTTTGACAGTTAACTCCTCTCGTTGCTGAATTTCCTGCTCTAATAGATGAGCTTGAGCGATCGCTATACCCACTTGTTCTGCTATTGGTGAGAATAATTCAATTTCTTCTGTTGTCCATTCACGGTAAGAGTCACACTGATGTAATGCTATTATACCATTAACTTTTCCTTGATAAGAAGTTCGCACTGCCAACATAGATTTGAGATTCATCTGGCGACATACATCTAGCAATGGTTCAGTAGTCATATTTGGAGTAGATACTGGTTGGTCTTGAGATAAAACTTCCTCAGCGTGGGGATTACCTATAACTGGAAGCTTTGATTTTAGTTGTAGTGGAGACTTATGCTCTGATTCAAAATACTCGGCAACAAAGAATATTTCTGGTATGGGTTCGGCAATATACTTAAAAATAATACAGCGATTTACTTTAAAAGCAATACCTATTTGGTTAACCGTTGTCTGAAAAACTGTTTTCACATCTAAACTCCGGCGAATTTCTTGGGTAATTTTCCTCAATAAATTACCCCGTTTCAGTTCTTTTTCTAGACTAATTTCATATTGCTGACGTTCAATTTCATGGCCTACCCACTGAGCCATTAGTTTGATAATTTGGCGATCGCTATCTTTAAATGGTTTAGTACGTTTATTGAAACTGGTAAAACAAAGTACACCATAAGGTAGTTTTCCCACTAACACAGGAGTACCTATATATGCTTCTAAACCCAAAACATTGTTAGCAGAATACTCAGACCATTTTGATTCTTGAAATGATTCAAAAGATATTAGTTTTCCTAAACGAAAAATTTTACTACAAAAAGTTTTATCTAAATCAAGCTCATCTCCAGATTGAAATGATAATTTAAGGTGCTTAGATTTTTGAAAGGCAATGATTTTGTAGCGATCGCCATCAACACTGCCGAGAAAACCCAGGTCAAATTCAAAATATTTTCTTCCCAACGCCAGTAGACCTTGCATCCTTTGGTCAAAATTCAGGTTTGGTGCAGAAGCTACCTTGTATAAGGCGCGAATAGCACATTCTCCTGCTCGCTTTTCTTGTTCTATTTCTTTGCGTTCCCTAAGATCTCGAAAGAACGCACAGTTGTACTCTTTACCGTTAAATTTTAGATAATTTGCACTTATCTCTACTGGAATAATCTCACCTTCCTTATTTTTATGAGCGCCCTCCCATCTCAAAAAACCACTTTGTTTCAATTCTTGCCAATGTTGCTGCCACTTTTCTTTGGATGAAAATATAGTATCAGTATCCCAAACACTCATTTTGAGAAGTTCTGCCTGAGAATAACCTAGAGTCTGACAAGCAGTTTCATTGACATAGAAAAATTTGGCATCAGGACCCATGAAATAAACTGCATCCACCGCTCTATCTATAGAAAACTGACTTAGTTTTAAAGCTTCCTCAGCCTGTTTGCGTTGAGTAATATTGTTAAGAATGCCAGATAACCCAATAATTGTCCCATTTTCATCTCTTATGAGGTTGGCTAAAACTTCAAACCAGCATACATCTTTACCATTAGTAAGAAAGATTGTTTCATAGTTATAATCAAATTCTATACCTTGGATGAAAGCTTGAAATTTCGACCTAGTATCTTGGCGGTTTTCTGGATGAATATACTCAATAAAGCTTTTTCCCAGAGTTTCTGCTACTGTAAACCCAGTCATTTTCTCCCAGGCAGGATTCAGAAATGTCCATATCCCCGTATTATCTGTTTGGAAAATCACCTCCTGAATATTTTCCATCACAGAGCGATATTTATTTTCCTGTTTTCCCAGAGCAATTTCTACTTGTTCCCGTTCTATTATTTGCTGTCTTAAATTTGCTAAAGCCTCTTGAATTTGGGTAGCTATTTGATTGAGACTCAGGTGAATAATACCCATTTCATCATTGCGTTTAATATCAGAATTTTGGTCTAATTCTCCTTCTGCTAGACCTTGGGCAACCTTGGTTAATTGTTCCAATGGCATACCTACCTGTCGCTGAAATATAATTATTATGATTACGACTGAAATTCCACCGACCAGGAGAGAAATACTTAGTGTTTGAACAGCATCTTTGAATAATTCTGTTTTAATTTTTTCTACTGAAACCCCTACTTTTAAATCTCCAATATACTTACCATTGTTAATAATTTGAGAGCTAATTTCCCGTATATTTTCTTTTGTTTTAAGGTAATTAATAATTTGGATATTACTGTTATTTATTAAGTTATTATTTTGAATAAAGCTAGCGATTTCCGGATTTGCTAAATCAATCTTACCTTTGAGCAGATTTCCTTCGGAATTAACAACAGCACTGTAAATAATATCCCGGTCAAGAATTGTTTGTTTCATCAATATTTCCAGGATAGGGGAGTCTGGTTTAACGATTTCTTCCCCAGTAATAGCAATTAACAAATCAAGTTCATCCTTAGCTTTTTCCTCTATTTTATGTATTTGCCATTGCCAGTTGTGTTTGATTAAAACTAATTCTGTTATTAAGTTAATGCTAATTAATATCAGACTTATTATTCCTAAATAGCGAACTGCAATACTATTAAACCAGTGATTTTTGGGCGATTTTGGATTCAGCATCATTATTAGGTATTGAAAAAAGAAAAATGAGGAGAATACTTTGGCAAATTGGATGGGGATATTTTCACTGAATAATTAATAATTAAAAATTGTAAAATTTAGGTTTGAATCCTCCCCTTGGATAGGGTATAAAATAAAAAGTTTTCCTTTGAGGAAATCCCCTTATTTTAAGAATGGGTAATTATTAATTCTTCATGGTTAATTGCTGAACAAGCTCTTATGGCTCTAGCAACTTATTAAAGAAAAGATAATTCTTAATTTTAATAGTTTTGATTTTAAGTTGCTTCAAAGTTGAGTATCCCAGATTTTTAATTTTTGAGTTTTAGCTACTTTTGTTTAATTTTGCAAAATTTATTACGGCAATTATATCATATTAATTTCATTTTTATATATTTTTTTTGGGTCAATTGACTGCTACTAGGAGATAGAATATTTGTATAGATAAATTTATCACTCTAAGCATAAAAGCTGATATTTGAATGCTAATTAGGAGCAATTACCTATAATTAAAGATGGAAATATATCTTTTAATTGTAGAATATTTATCTAATTTTTTCAATCAATAATTATACAGTTGAATGAGGCAGAAATTTTAGAGTTAAAGATTCAGAAAATTTTACTTATTTCATATCAGCGTTTAGCATTAAATAACGAGGATAGAGATAATTTTTTGTAATCTAAAAATTATCTGTTAGAGAGTGGCGATCGACAAAAAAATCAAGCTGGAACATCCTCATAAATGTAAATTAATCTAAGCATTCAGCCGTCAGCCATCAGCTATCAGCTAAGATGTTTATAGGGGTTCTCACGGCTCTGTTGACTTGCATTACTTCTGCCTTCTGCCCTCTGCCTTCTACCTTTAAGCCAAAATCTCTATATTCATTAGAATCATGAAAAGCGCGCTTACTATGAACGACCATATATTCAATTTTTGCTCCTAGCAATAGGGAATATAAAATCTAGATACACAACAGCTTATAATTTATTAACTCCTAGCATTTTAAAAAGCTGAAAGCTGAGTGCTAATAGCTGAATGCTTACAAATTAATAGCTAATTTTCCCATTAAGAAGGGGAGGCTTTCAACGTAATTCATAATTATATATAATCTGGCTTAAAACTCTTCCGCAGCAACCATAGAAAGCAATCTCAAATCCTATCCTAGTTTTTCATACTTAATATAACTCTCCGATAAAGATATAGATTTTTGCCTGGAGTAGGGAATAGGGAACAGACAAGATACTCCCCACACTCCGCATCTCCCCATCTCCCAAAAAACAACCCTACCTAACCAGGTGAGTAAACCGAACAGCAGAAATAACTTAAACTAAGAAAAAGTAAACATTCATAGTAATTCATTTTCTATGCCTCTATTAACTGAAAGAACTTTAGAAGTTGGACAAAAACTAGAAGGCTTTGAAGTAAAAGCCATTACTGACCTAAAACAACAGCAGATGGTAGCTTATCAGCTAGAACATCTCAAAACAGGTGCTAAACTGCTACACCTATATTCAGAAGATGCCGAAAATCTATTTTCAATTAGTTTTCCCACCCCCCCTCCAAATAGTACAGGAGTACCCCACATCCTTGAACATTCTGTACTAGCAGGTTCAGAAAAATATCCTGTACGGGAACCATTTTTTGAAATGCTAAAAATGAGTCCAGCAACCTTCATTAATGCTATGACTGGCCCTGACTGTACCTATTATCCAGTCTCCAGTAAAGTCAAACAAGACCTATTCAACTTGGCAGAAGTATACTTTGATGCCGTATTCCATCCGCTGCTGACTGAAAATACCTTTAAAAGAGAAGGACATCACCTAGCTCCTGCTGACCCCGAAAACCCAACAGGAAAATTAAAATTTACTGGGGTAGTTTACAACGAAATGAGTGGAGCTTTTTCTGACCCCGAACAAAGGTTAGATAGTATTGCCAACCAAAGTCTATTTCCTGATAACATTTATGGTTTGGAATACGGAGGCGACCCCAAAAATATTCCTGAACTGACTTACGAAGACTTCCGTGACTTCCACGCCAACTATTATCATCCCAGTAATGCTTACTTCGTTTTCTACGGCAATATTCCCACTCCCGAATATCTCAACTTTTTAGCTCAAAAATTAGACGCTTTTGAAAGACGGGAACCCAATATCAATATTAACCCTCAATCTCGATGGAGTGAACCTCAGTTTAAAGAAGAATCTTATCCTGTTAGTGCAGCAGACGAAACAAAAGAGAAAACTTACATAATGATGAAATGGTTGGTGGGAGATACCACTAACTCTGAGGAATGGGTAGCTTTAGATATTCTCAGTCGTATTTTGTTGGGAAATGAAGCAGCACCCTTGAAAAAAGCGGTCGTTGAATCCCAAATTGGTCAAGATATACTGGGATCTGGAGTAGACTCTGTGGGTAAAGAAGCTACCTTCCATGTAGGTATTCAAGGAAGTGAACCTGACAAGGGAGAAGCATTTAGTCAGTTAGTTGTCAATACCCTAGAAACAATTGCTGCTGGTGAAATTGAACCTAGTATTGTTGAAGCAGCATTTCAACAGGCAACCTACCAACACCAAGAAATTGCTCGGATGTATCCTTTGCGGATGTTGTTCCGGGTGATGCAAACTTGGATTTATGGTAACGATCCATTGACGCTTTTACATATTGGCGATCGCCTCGCTGAATGTAAACAACGTTATGCTGAAAATCCTAACTATTTCAATGACTTAATTCGGGAAAAGTTACTCAACAACCCCCACCGTTTGACATTGGTATTAAAACCAGACCAAGAATGGCAATCTAATTATGACCAAGCAGTAGTGGAACAAGTCGAGCAGGTTCGTTCTCAACTAACCCCAGAACAATTAGAGCGCATCGCTACTGAAGCAGAAGAATTAGAAGCGGAGTCAGGAACACCCAATGCTCCCGAAGCAGTAGCTAAACTTCCCCAACTACAAGTAAGCGACTTACCGGAAAAACCAGAACATATTCCCACTGATGTCGAACAACTTGATGGTGAAGTAACACTATTACGAAATCATGTGTTGGCAAATGGGGTAAATTATTTACAACTAGATTTCAGTTTGCGGGGGTTGCCTGAAGATTTGTGGTTGTATGTATCTACTTATATAGATGCACTGCGCAAATTAGGTGCGGGAGAAATGAACTACGAACAAGTTGCTCATGGTATTGCTTCTTATACTGGCGGCATTAATTTTCAATGTCAGTTACGGACTTATGCTCAAGACGCCTATCGCCCTGTGTATGGACTTCGCGTCACCATGAAAACTCTGGATGACCAGATTGAACGATCATTAGAGTTGTTGCGGAACATGATTTTTGCAGTCAACCCCCGCGATACAGCTCGACTACGAGAGGTGATGACTCAATCTCATGCTCAATGTAGTTCCGATTTGATTTACAATGGTATCTACACAGCTATGTCGCGAGCTGCTGCTGGAATGACCAAGGAGGGGAGTATTAGTGAGATTGTTAATGGTTTGCCTCAATTAGAGTTGCTGAACAAAGTATGCGATCGTTTTGATGAGCATGGAGCAAATATGATGACCCAGATTGAAACTATCCGGGATTTTATTGCGAATCAACCTTTGACTGCTAGTTTTACAGGTTCCGATAGTGCTTATGAGGTAGTTAAGAAAACTCTCTCAGAGTGGGGTCTCCAACAACAGCAAAAAGAAGGAGACATTTTTGGTAGTCGCTTTGAACCAATTTACAATATACGGGAAGGTTTAGCAGGTCCGGTACAGGTGGCTTATTGCGTTCAGACTATGCCAGCACCTCACTTCAGTAATGAAAGGTCGCCACTTTTAAGATTAGGCGCTCATTTATTACGTTTGGGTTATCTATTCACAGAAATTCGTTTGAAGGGTAATGCTTACGGTGCCGGATGTAGTTACAGTGGTTTAGGAAAAACTGTTTCTCTGTATTCCTATCGTGACCCCCATGTTAGTCGAACTCTTGATGTTTTTGCTGGTTTAATAGATTATATCAAGGATGTAGATTGGACTCAGACTGATGTTGACCGTGCTATTATTGCTACAACTCAGGATGATTCTCCAGTGTTGCGTCCAGAGACAGCGACAGGTTTAGCTTTGGAACGTTATCTGACAGCAAAAAGTTCAGAAGTCAGGGAAGAACGTTATGAGCGATCGCTGAAAGCTACAGTAGCAGATGTGAAACAAACTTTGTTAGATGTGTTTACTGCGGGGATGGAACGTAATAATATTTGCGTCATGTCTTCTCGCGAGAAATTGGAAGAAGCAAACCGTCATCGCGAAGCAGATCCATTGAACATTTCTGATATTATGTAATTTAGGAATCGTAGGGGTTTGGTCTCCAAACCCCCAACAGTGCATTAGGGTGGGTTTATCTAAATCTTAGAGTAAGCATCAAAATTTCCACTAAAACCCGCCCCTACTATTGCACCATTTAAAGTGTGTCAGTCCAGTAGTGGACTGTTTCAGCTAAAACTGTGCAATAGGGAATCAGACTCTGTAGTGGCGGGTTTCACCATAGGGACGTTGCACAGGCAAAAATGCGTTTTCCGTTCCGGAATGCTCCGCTTTCCATGTCGCTCCGCGTTTTGCTGGCGCACAACTTTCGTATAGGGAATGCTCCTAATTACGCACTTCGGCTGTCGCCGACATATAAAGCGGAGCTTTGCGTCAGCAAAACGTCCGTACAACGAGTTTTCACATTGAGTCAGATAAACCCGCCCCCAATGATATAACCGACCGTCTGGTGGGGTGGGTTTATCTAAATCTTAGAGTAAGCATCAAAATTCTAGCTAAAACCCGCCCCTACTATTGCACAATTTAAGGTGTGTCAGTCCAGTAGGGTGCGTTTCGGCTGTCGCCGACATGAAAAGCGGAAGCGTAACGCACCGAAATATTATACCATTTCTCAAAAACTTTTCTACATTTGATTGAAGTAGGGGAGTGGGGGTGGTATGGACGTTGCATGCAACGTCCGTACAAACAAGAATAATTAATGCTAAATTACTTCAAACTAACAATAAAGTAATTACCTTAGTTTAATTATTTATAGCAGGGAACACTTAACTGGGAACAGGGAACAGTGGGAAAAGTGTTTCCGTGGTCTTTGATTCATCATCAGTCTATGTCCTAATCGCCCTGGCTGTTGCTATAATAACTGAAGTTTGATCTAAGTATAACGTTAATGCATGGGAATTGGTATTAGACATCTCCAATAATAAAAAATCAAATCAATTATCCCACAGTTTGGGATGGACGGTGCGTTACATTTATCCCACAG
>NZ_JBNHEQ010000062.1:0-8956 GCF_050016015.1 Dapis hubbardiae BLCC-M172 | reverse complement strand
GTTTAGTTTCTTCAGTCTGAGTTATAGTCTCATTAACTTCTGAAGTAACTTCTTCACTAGAGGTTGCTTCCTCAGTATCAGCTTTAATTTTTGTAGATGTTGAGTCAGAATCAGTATTTTTAGAATCTCTACCTTGAATGGCATTTTTAATATTGCTCAAGATTCCAGTTACAGGGGTCAATAACTGAGAAAAACCACCAGCTTTTTTAGATGAACTTGTCTGTAATTCCTGAGATGTTTCTGACACAGTTTGAGCATCACTTAAAACATTTTCTTCAGTCATACTTTCATTTGTATCTACTTCAGACTCTTCTATCTCTTTGCTAGAATCTGAAGTAGTTTCATCTGGTAATAATTCAGGCTCAGTTTCCCCTGGTTGAACTTCATTAATTAAATCTTCAGTAGTAATATTTTCTAACTCTTGAATAGAAGTTTCTGTTGACTCAGCTAAATCAGATTTAGGCATCTCTACTTCTGGTGTAGATGTTGTCTGAGGAAGAGTTGTTGATTTTTCCTGAGTATTATCTTCAGTGCTTTTGTGAGTTGATATTTTTGTTTGCTCTGCAACAGGGGTCACTTGGCGACGCAACGTCAGGGTTTCCCAACCAAACCAACCTATTAAAGTAACACTTGCTACTTGACCCAATAACACCGCACCTGTAATTCTACCAGCACAGAACCATAATACTAGGGCATAGAAAAGACCTACACCACTCCAGATAAAATCATTTTTCCGATGGACTTCTGGAAAGAAAAAGGCCACCATATATAAAGCTAAACTACCAAGACCAAGAGCTAAGGCCAGTATGTTTGCAAGCATAAGTTTAGGTACTCCCACTATATATTTGTATATGGGGTCATTTTATCGTTCATTGACATTCTCCCGACTGTGGACTTGAGGGATAATATGGCATTCCTAAACTGTGCTATAGACTACTACTCTATTTAATATTCCGTAGCATTTTCCTATGGAATGCTTCGCAAATATTTCGGCGATCGCCTAAAACACAATTTAGGTTGATATAGTTAAAAGTTAAATATTTGTTAATTATATCGTGAGTTTAATCACTTTTTTGCCTAATTTCAAGTCACAGACGATTACTAAAGTTGTCTCCTAAGATGTAAGTGTTAGAAAAGCCTGAAAATAAATCGTTCTATATTTTCATCAAAATGAAAGGAGGGTGTGAAATGTGGGAAAAAATTTTGTTAGCTACTGCTGTTACTTTCTCTTTACATATCTTTGCGGGAATAGATTTATCTGATATTAAGTCACCTGTTTCTTCTTTATCTCCTTCTATAAATACAGCGGACAGTAAACTACCAAACTTATCTTATGTTGAAGAAACTTTTCCATCTTCAACTTTGACAAATATTAAAACTTTTATCGACCAATAATTTAAGATTGATAGAGTAGTTATGAACTTCTAATAAATTAGAATAAATGTGTTTGAAATATTAGTAATTTTTTTGATAGGCATAGCTCCTTGCCTAGTTTCTTTATGGATTATTCACAAGTTTAAAGCAAGGACTAGAGACAGACTTAACTCAGCCAGATTAGCTGTCAATTATAGAGAAATAACAGGTCTATCTAGCCAACCAGAACAACGATATATTGAAGGAGTAGGATATATTATAGGAGACATAACTTGTAAATTTAATGCTAGGTCTTCTCAAGTTCGTTGTGCTGTTAATCCCCTCGGTCCGTGTAAAGGTTGTCGTGATTATCAGTCAATAGATATTGTTCATTAATTGATAATTAATAATTAATAATGGATAATGGATAATTACCTATGATTAAAACCTAGAGGATTGCATAAGGTTCATTAATTGATAATTACCTCTGGTTAAAACCGTTACGGAATTGAAGATAAGGAAATATCCTAGGACTTTTTTCCCTTTAAAAGGGGAAGGTTTAAACATGAATTATTTAATTATTAATAATTAATAATTCGGTAAAATGTAGAATGTAGAATTGAGAATTTAAAATTGAGAAATTAATTAGGGCTTGCTGATTAATTCTCAAAGCATCGACAGACAGAGGCGTTCGCATTTTTAAGATCGAAAAAAGTACCAGGTTTTGACTCTAAAACCCTCAAAGAGTTAGTATTTTGATTTTGGGCAAGAGTTGGGCAGAAAAATCTTTTTAGGAATTTCTGACTCACTCCTCTCTGCACACTTCCCACCCTCCCTAAACTTTGCTTTTTTCAGCAAACCCTAATTAATTCTGAATTCTCAATTCAGAATTCAATTAGACTTACGCAAATATTCTAATCCTAAAAATATAGCTGTGATAGTTCCACAAACATTTATTTCTCCCATCAAAACTCTCTGAATAACCTCAGCAACAGGTATTAAAACTACTTCAATTTCTTCTGTAATATCAAGCTCTTGTTGTTGAGACTTGATGACATTTTCAGCAATAAATAAGTGAATAGAATTAGTATCTTTAACAGGATTATCATATAAAGTTGCTAACTTAATTAATTTCTCCGCAACATACCCAGTTTCTTCACTCAATTCTCTAATAGCAGCTACTTCAGGAATTTCTACTTGAGGATTAAAAGATCCTGCAGGTAACTCCAATAAAACTTCACCAACTCCATGTCTATATTGACGGACAAATACAATTTCTTGTTGAACAGTTACAGGAAAAACAAGAGCAATATCTGGTCTAACATTAATAAAAAAATCATCTATAATTTTGCCATTCGGTAACTCAACTTCATCCTGTCTTACCTGACACCATTTATTATTAATTACTAACCTAGATTGTAAAAGCTTCCATTTTTTAAAATCAGTCATAAGTACCTGTGCAAAATTAATTTATTTATTTATTTAATTTAATAGGTAGTAGGCACTAAAAGAAAAAATATACAAATATACTTTATAAATATAAGTAGAGCCAAAATAATTTAGCCTATCTACTGACTTAACTTCAAAATCAAACATACAATTAATTTTGCTTTATTACTGAATTAATGGATATGAGTAACCATTTAATTAACTCAACTAGACTAACTCAAGACCTACAAAAAGTAACCTCAGACTTGCATCAAATTAACTCCTTTGCTGGACTACTTCGCTTTCTTGTATTAGGTTTTGCCTGCCTCATTTTAGTCATAATAGCTTGGTCAACATCCAATAACTATTTATTTCTAGGTACTAGCATTTTCGCGGGACTCTTCTCTGCTTTCTGGCTAATTTGTACCCATGATATGACTCATCACACCTTAACTGGGTGGAGATGGTTTGACAATATTATGCCTCGACTAATCAGTTGGCCGATGTTTTGGCCTTACAGTATTTATGCTGCACTGCACAAACTACATCATGGTTGGAATGGTAGTGACTTACGAGACCCAGAAAGGGTGCAGTGGACATGGCCAGAATATCAAAATTCTTATCCTCTTATGCAATGGTATGTCCGTCATCAATGGAGTATTGATATTTTTCTGGCAGGAGGAGTGGGTTGAATTATGAAAACTTTTATTCATGGTTGGCGTTACCGAAAGTTAGTTTCTTGTCTCCCCCAACAAATATTTCTAGATGTAGGAGGAATGGTATTAGTGCATGGAGTTTTGCTCAGTTTTGCGATTACAAATGGAGAGTTATTACGCTATTTACTGTTTTGGTTAATATTAGAAAGAGTAACTGGTATTGTGATGCAAACCCGTGACCATCTAGAACATTATGGACTTTGGGGTAAAGCAAAAACTTATCAACTTACTCAACTTTATGCTTCTCGTAATATTCAGGCAAATTCTATTGTTGGATGCTTAATGGGAGGGCTAAATTATCATGCGGTTCATCATGCTTTTCCTGGGATTCCTTTTAATAATTTACCAGAGGCTTTTCAGCGTATTCAAGGAGTTTTGAAGAATCATAATTTACCTTTGATGAAAGTTGATGATGGTTATTTTCAGAAAACTTATTTTTTGAGCAGTAATCCTACTTTGATTGGTGAGGGTAAGTCTTCTGAGATTAGAGAAGATAATCAAATCATTTTGACCAGGAATAATATTGTTTCTAATTAATATGTTGTCCGGTTTTAATTCTGATTATTGGCTATAAATTAATGTACATTTGTATTGGGAAGATTCAATAATTGAGAATTTATAATTTAGAATGCGCGAATTACCTCTCCCTAAAAGGGAGATGATTGACGAACAGGAAAATTTTTATTTATTATCCCCTTAAAAAGGGAGGATTTAAACCACAATATTTCGGTAAATTTGTATTGGGAATAGTAAAAATAATTAGCCTAGTTCAATAATTGATAATGGATAATTGATAATTACCTCTCCCTAAAACGGATTTGATTGAATAAAAGGAAAATAAATTCATTGTTTCTCCACGGCGAGTGAGAGGCTTTATACCTTTATTTTTCCCTAATAGGGAAATACTTTGAAGTTGAATGGCTACTTTTTATATTTATATAAAATATGGTTATACAATTTATCAAAAACTTTTCTCTATTTTCTTGAGCCGGGGAGTAGGGTGATTTCAGTTATCAGTTATCAGTTATCAGTTATCAGTAAGTATAGAAATGTGTGCTGGCATATTTACATATTATTTTTTGTACACCTTTTCCCTTATTGCACTTAGAAGCTCGAAATTGTAAATACCTGAACGCTCATTGCTATACTTAAACAAAATCAAAATTATTCTTACATCGGACTTTTATAGATTATCTGGAAGTAACTCTTTTCAGTTATCAGTTATCAGTAAGTATAGCAATGTGCCCTGGCATATTTACATATTATTTTTTGTACACCTTTTCTCTATACTGCACTTTGAGCTGGACATTGTAAATACCTGAACGCTCATTGCTATACCTAAACAAAATCAAAATTATTATTACATCGGACTTTTATAGATTATCTGGAAGTAACTCTTTAAATAAATTATTTAACTCTTGAGGATGAATCGGAGAAAATATAGCATCATCTAAAACAACAGTAGCTTCTAAATGTTGATTGTCTAAAATTTCCCAGTCAATAATAGTTAAATGATTGCGTGTCATAAGGGGAAGTTTTCTATGCCAATGTATCTTCATTTCTAATACTGACCCCCCACCTTCTCTCTCTGCTAACAAAATTGGTTCTGCTCTGTCATACTCTCCGTGGGGATGAATAATTAATATAGCTAATTTCCCAATTTCATTCCTTTTACTGTTGAAACTTTTCTGTAAATCTAAAGCTAATTTATCGGCTGATTTTTGACTTTCTCCTACGTTAATTTGCAAATCATTTTGTGCAGACAAACTAAATCCTGAAAGAATATTTACTGCATTAGCTACAGGTAGATTAAAGTTAGGTATTACAACTGATAATAAAATCAAAACTATAGCCAAGATGAGAGAATTTACCTTGTTAATCATTTAAAGACAAAATAACGCATAAATATAGCAATCTTATGTGAGTTGTAAGATTTTGGTGGCATTTAGGAGTCAGGAGTCAGGAGTCATAATTTTTAAGGTTTTCAGGCAAAACTAACTATCATAAAAATTCTCACATCTCATTCCTGATTGCTATAAAAGCTCAAAATTGAAAGAAGTCCTAGAAACTAAGTATAGGATTTTCAAATAAGATGTAAAACAAGTGTTAGTTATTTTCTGAAATTAAAAATTCCGGGAAACCTTTTTACCTGTTGCCTCTTGCCTCTTGCTTTTTGCATAAATAAAAGTTGTTATTTTTTTACACAACTCAAATTAAATTTCTATATACTTAGTTCCTACTATCAATGTAAGCATTCAGGTATTACCTGTCAGCTTGAGTACAATAATATTCTAACCTGATCGAAGAGGTTTAAATGAATATAGACTTTAAAGTCGGCTTTTATAGTAAAATTTAATTTTGACTAAATTAATAAAGCTTTGATCTACACCTAAAGTAAATAGCTAATAGCTGATTGCTGATTGCTGACTGCTGAATGCTTACCTATCAATTAAAAATTTAACCACTGTATTACCATCTTTGGTGCGGGCAATAAAATCATTACCAATAAACCTAACATTAATAATCCCAAAAAATCCCGTTTATTATCTAGTTCACTAACATCATTAAGAGCAGGTTCATCAACAAGAGGCAGTAAAAATAAAAAGATTGCTAAAAATAAAAATTCCTTATTTCTGAAAGCTAATAACAATAACAAAAAACGGGAAATTTGACCAATAACCATGCCAGTACGTTGCCCAAACATGGCGTGTACTATATGACCACCATCAAGTTGTCCAATAGGCATTAAATTATATGCAGTAACCACTAAACCTATATAACCCGCTACTGCGACTGGATGTAAATCTATACCTTTGTTATAAGTTAATTCCGCACCTAATGCTAATTTACTTAATATAGCTAATAAAAAAGAAAAAGTCGGATTGAATGAATCTATAGATAATATTCCTGAATCTTCAGAAAGAGGCACAATACTAGAGTTAGATAAACCCCAAATTAATAGCGGTATTGTTACTACTAATCCAGCTATAGGACCTGCTATACTAACATCAAATAAAGATTTGCGATTAGGTACGGGACTTTGCATCCGAATAAATGCGCCAAAAGTTCCTAAGAAAAATGGTACTGGAATAAAATATGGTAAAGTTGTACGAATTTTGTATAATTGAGCTGTTATATAATGACCGAATTCATGGCACCCTAAAATTAAAAGCAGAGCAATAGCATAAGGTAAACCCTGAATTAATAAATTAGGGTCATATTTTATGGCATCTTCAGAAATACCAACTATTTCTTTCGCCCCTACCAATGTAGTAGTAAATAAAGTAATTAGTAATAATCCTAAAGCCAACATTATAGGTCTTTTATATTCTTCAGACTCTTGAGTTTTATTCTTACTACAATGTGGGTTAGGAACTAGGGCAAAAAAAGGTTTGTCTTGAAAGCTATTTTGAAATACTACTAAGAAGCGATCGCCAAATTTTCCTTCTACATTTTCTCGTACTGTTTGATAAGCTTTTTCTGGGTTAGAGCGTAATTGACCTCGACAAATAACCGCTTGAGGTCTATACTCTAAATTCCTTAGATAGTAAACTGTCCAAGGAAAACAATTTCGCAGACTTGTTTCTTCAGTTTTGTCTATTGCTAGTTTTGGTGGAGTTTGGTTAATAGTTTGAGTAGGGTTGATTTCTGGTTTACTCTGGGAGTTACTATTTTCTATTTTTGATTTATCTGATTGAGTAGGAGTATAACGTCCTTGTTGTACCAATAACCAGTATAGGTAAGGACAAAAAATAAAGGGAATGATGATTAATGCTGGTGGTAGTTGCTTTTGACCATAAATTAACATCCAACTCGTCCATATTAAAGCTGGTGTCATCATTACTAGCCATAATATCCAGATAGGAGTGCGAGTAATTTTGCTGACACTGCTCTGTAATATGAAGTATGTAATAAATCCTAATAGAATTAATAAAAAGACCATAATAGTTTACTGAGTTCTGTCTATTTCTAATTAAGTAATACCAATTCACTTTAAATGTGAAATAATTTCTTGAAATTAGTGTAGAGTCAAAGTTTTAAGCTTATGATATATTGCTTTTGACTTTTGTACGGGCGTTTTCCTCCGCAATGCTACGCAAATATATCGCGCAGCGAAATGGCCATTAGCCCCTACGACTTTTAACTTCCGTGAAACGTTATAAGAATACTGCCTTGACACAACAGCCTTTTGTCTCCAAACTTCCCCAATTTGTCCTGGAAAATATTTTTGCTTTTTCGCCAAATCGGGATACTTTAGGAGGAACTTCTTATTTTATTGTAGAGAATCAGACCAACATTCTGATTGATTGTCCTGCGGATAATAAAACAAATCAAAAATTTCTCATGGAACATGGAGGAGTAAAGTGGTTATATATTACTCATCGTACTGCTATTGGTAAAGCAAAGGAAATTCAAGAATCTTTCAAATGTGAGATTCTGATTCAAGAACAAGAAGCTTATTTATTGCCTGGGTTAAAAGTAACGACTTTTGAGCATGAGTTTAATTTGAGTCCACATACTCATGTTTTCTGGACTCCTGGTCATTCTCCCGGTTCATCTTGTCTATATTATTCTGGAAATAGTGGGGTATTATTTACAGGTCGTCATTTATTACCTAATAATCAGGGGGAACCTGTTCCGTTGCGTATTGCTAAGACTTTTCATTGGCCTAGACAGGTTAAAAGTGTTAAATTTTTGATAGACCGATTTTCTTCAGAAAATTTACAGTATATTTGTCCTGGTGCTAATACTGGTTATTTGAGAGGTAAGCGAGTAATTGACTTAGCTTATGATAAATTGGCATCTTTGGATTTAGATACTTATTCTCAAGTTAAATCATTGTTTTGAGTTAGTTTTGAGTTTCTTGAATGTACCTCAAACCTGATCGAAAGTCACGGATAAATTTTGTTGAAGATCAAATAAAACTAATATTCTCGGCCATTAAAGATGAGAATTTTATTACTCACATAATTGAGACAGACTGAAGTTTAACCTATTTAAGCTTTGCTTTTGAAGTTCTGGATTTTTTTTAATTAACAAAAAAATTTTTCTTGTTCAGGACTTACCCAGGGATACTACATATAGAGTCAAAAAACTATAACGTTATAGTTTTGAACACTATATGGAAACTGGCGGATAAATTTTGTTGAAGATCAAATAAAACTGATATTCTCGGCCATTAAAGATGAGAATTTTATTACTCACATAATTGAGACAGACTGAAGTTTAACCTATTTAAGCTTTGCTTTTGAAGTTCTGGATTTTTTTTAATTAACAAAAAAATTTTTCTTGTTCAGGACTTACCCAGGGATACTACATATAGAGTCAAAAAACTATAACGTTATAGTTTTGAACACTATATGGAAACTGGCGGATAAATTTTGTTGAAGATCAAATAAAACTGATATTCTCGGCCATTAAAGATGAGAATTTTATTACTCACATAATTGAGACAGACT
>NZ_JBNHEQ010000061.1:0-8657 GCF_050016015.1 Dapis hubbardiae BLCC-M172 | reverse complement strand
CATAAAGAGAGTTTGGGATTTGTTTGGGCTTGAAATTTGCTAAAGTCCCGTTAAGTGTTCTATAGATTTTCCCTCAAAAAATCGACTAAATAAGTATAATGGAGATGACACTAATCCTAACCCATTTAAAACCATTCCTTTCACTACTTGACCCCCTGTTATTTTTTCTGATAATTGTTCTCCAAGTAGTTGATTAATTTTCTGTTCTATACCAATCTCATCAATGATTCCTGCTACCAACCCTAAGTGGTCTATATTAGTCACTTCTATTGACATTTTCTCATCTTTTTTTGATGTTCACCTTTAGCTCTAGAATTACACTTTGAGTTTTTTTTTCTTGAGTCTAAATACTTACTCAAATTTTCCCCTCTTTAATATACTACATTTTGTCGTGCGGAATGTGGGTTAATAGATAAAGCTTTTAGCCTTTTTTTGTCTGGAAAAAGTACGAACTTTTAGGTCATTTAGGTTCAAAAATTTAGCATTTTTGGCTCAATATTACAGGAAAATTAAGAGATAATTCCTCCCACTACCTCATCTAAATTCCCCATTTATCCTGACTCCTGACTTATGACTCCTGACTCCTACCCCTACTAAAAGACTTTATTCAACAAACCCTAATTAAGTCAACCTCGACGAAAATCTGGAAAAAGTTTGTCTTCAGGGGATACATTCTCATCATTTCCTGATTCAATATTTAATCTGTCTAAAATCTCTAACATTTCTCGTTCAAAAGCAACACTAGCACGATTAGTTTTACCCCCTATATAAAGTAGTTCATTCTCTTGAAAAGCCCAAATTTGGGAGTGAGAAACATAACTCATTAACACACTCAACATTAATAAACCAAAACCTAAATAAACAATTGGAATTCCTGGATCTGCTTTTATTTGTAAACCTGTACTACCGATAATTTTGTCAACAAATAAGGTAATACCATTCACTTCTGTAGACATTCCTTCTCGCACACTAGCAACTAATTTACCAGTATTATCATAAATTAATACAGTTCCTTGTAAATCTTTGGCAAGTAAAGATATACCTTCACTTAAATCTGGTTTTGTAGGAACCCAAGTTCCCCAAATTCTTCCCCCTCCTGCTGTATCTAATTTTGCCATTGGTAACTTAAAAACAGGGCTTTTATTAATTCTAACTTTGACTGCAGAAATTCCCCAATCTGCTTGATACATTGTTACTCCATGATACCGCATGGGTTGATTAACAAATATGGTTTTTCTATCTACTTCTTCGCCACTTTTATCTAATACTGATAGGTCTGAATAAAACTGGTCAATTGTTCCTTTTGGAGTATAGTCAATCCAGAAACGATTGACTCGTACTGACCAATTTTTAGGAATTTGTGATTCGGCAAAAATCCCGGCATCGACAATATTTTTAACTTGAAATGTTTCCCCACTCGGCACTATTTCTTGACCAACAAATCCGGTAATTGAACCAATTATTGAGCCTGCTAAAATTATGAGCATACTAGCATGAACTATTATCGGACCGACTTTCCCAATAATTCCTTTTCGTCCGTAGAGTTTATCTGGTTCTTGAGATGTTTGATAACCTTTTTGCTGTAATATTTTTTCTAAGGAATCTAAGGAAGCTGTTTCTATTTCTGCGCTTAATGCTAAGTTTTTAAATTGTTGTTTTTTATCGTAAAATTTCCAGCGTTTAGCAGATTTTAAGGCGGGTAATTGTCTGGTAAATGTGCAGGCTGTTAAACTGGCTCCGAATAATATTAATATTGATAAAAACCACCAAGTCCGGTAAACATGATCTAATTCTAATAATAAAATTACTTTCCAGGTTAAAAAACCAAATAATGCTGGTTTTTCTGGATAGTTTTCTTGATAAAAATCTATTGACTCACCCTGTTCTATGACTGTTCCAGAAATACTAGAGATAGCTATGATTAAAAGGAGAGCGATCGCCAAGCGTAAATCTGCTAATAATGGCAATATTTCTCGTCTAAATATTTTGACAGGATTTAGCTTTCCATTTAATTCTGAATCTTGAGCATCCATTTATTTAATTCCTAAAAGTTTCAACAATTTTTTTTGTAGCAGGGAATAGGGAATAAGGAATAGGGAATAGGGAATAGGGAATAGGGAACAGTTAGAAAAAAATTTCCGCTGTCTAAAATTCATTATCAGTCTATGTCCTAACCAATTCTTTCTTAACTATCATAAGTAGATATGTAGCAATCAGGAATCAGATGTGAGAATTGAGGTTTTCCTTAAAAGCGTAGAATATAGCAGTTATAATCTTCATATATATTCATTTTTTCTTCTTCACTGAATCCTTATTAAGCATCTCCAATAATAAAAAATCAAATCAATTATCACACCAAAATAATCCATTATTTCTCCCCTACTCCCCTACTCCCCTACTTCCCTACCCCCTACTCCCCTACTCCCCTACTCCCTCTTTTTAAACTGGTACAATTCTAAATAAAAGTGAAAATACACCAAAACCAACTAATAAAATTCCACTAGCAGGTGTAATCCAACTAGACCATTTTCTAATTTCCAAGAACTTTTTAATATTAGCTGTAAAAGTTCCAGCTAATATCAAAGGTGTTACATAACCCATAGCATAAAATAGTAATAAAATTCCACCTAAAATCAAATCTCCAGTAGTCGAAACCCAAGCTAATAATGTTGCTAATACAGGAGTGCTACAGGGAGATGCTATTAAACCAAATGTTAAACCTAATAAATATGAACGTACTCCTTTAGGTAAATCTTGAGATATCCATCCCATACTGTCAAAAGATGGCATTGGTAATGGCAAAGCTTCTAGTAAATTAAGACCCATTAAAATAGCAATTATACTAACAATAATTGGTAATCCTATACCTACTTGACCATAGACTTTTCCCAGCAATGATGCTATAATACCCAATCCTGCAAGAGTTGTGGCTAATCCTAGAGAAAACCAAGTAGATTGAGCAGCAGCTTGAATGCGACTTTTAGCCTCATATCCGCCAATGTAACCGATAGTTATTGGTAACATAGAAAGCATACAGGGAGTTAGACTGGTCAGTAAACCGGCGACAAAGATGATGACTAAACTTGCCCAACTTAGATGTATTAGTTGAGTTTTGACTAGGGTATTTGCATATTGGGCAGTTTCGTAAAGGAAAGTTAGGATAGTTTCCATAGTTTAGTTACTTGGTAATAAAGCTTTATGGGTTTTATATTTATAGGATTTTTAACACCTTGATCGAACTAAGATATTTTATACCAAATTTGAAAAATAATGCTAGGATAATGAACTTCCTACGTTTTCTGTAAGGCTATTGTATCGCTTTGGTGATCAGAGCTGGACTGTAGCTAAACTAGATAAAATTATTATTTCAAATTATTATTACGATAATTTGCTAGACGTAAGTCCAAATATTTATTGTAATTATGAGTCTAAGATTTGCTCTTACTATCAAGTTTCATTAATTAGCCATAATAAAAATTTTCTTCTTTTGAAGCAAAAATATTTTTTCGGTGTCAAATTCTGCACAAATAAATTTCCCCTTGTTCTCTACTCCCTACTCCCCTAAGGGTGATTCACGAATCACCTCTACTCCCTAAATTTTTTAGATTTTAGATTATGACCAGAATTTAAGATTTTCTCTGGAATTATCTGAAACAAATTAACTCTAAATTCAATCTAGTATGTAGGATAATTTTTGAATATTTAGTAAAGGGGAATTGAAATCTCTCAAACAAATCAAGATAGTGAGACCTTTTTTAAGGTGTATTGACAGCAATATAACCACTGATTATACTAACAGGAAAGTCAAAGTATAATTATATGGCCACTGTTAAAACTGCAATATCACTGCAAGAGTATCTGTTTGAACAAGCTGAGGCAATAGCCGCAGAAATGAAAATTTCTAGAAGTCGTTTAATTGCCATTGCTCTAGAAGAGTTTATCCGTCGGCATCAAAATCGAATATTACTAGAAAAAATAAATGCTGCTTATGGAGATATTTCAGATGCTGAAACATCAACATCAATAAGTAGTATTAGTGGACATCATAGGAGTATAATAGAGGACGAGTGTTAATTAATCAGGGCGATATATTCTGGATAGAATTAGGTGAACCATCCGGTTCTGAACCTAGTTATAGACACCCTCATGTTGTCATCCAAAACAATGTTTTTAATTTTAGTCTAATTAATACTGTTGTTGTTTGTAGTTTAGGTTCTAATCTGAAGCTTGCTGCTGTTCCTGGTAACATTGTCTTATCTCCAGGTGAGGCTAATTTACCAGATCAAAGAGTTGTGAATATATCCCAAATTTTCACAGTCGAAAAAGCCAAACTGACAGATAAAATAGGTACTCTTTCACCGGAGAGAGTAGAGCAGATATTAAATGGAGTGGAACTATTGCTCAAACCAACAGAAATGGAACAATAATGATTGATTAAGCCTTTGCTCCTCACCTTACTTCCTAGATTTAATTATCTTTCATTTATGAAGAAATTCAAATCTGTACTATGTTTTTCTATCAGGATATTTTAAGTTAGTGGTAGACAATATTACGGTAGTTGATTAATAATAATATTAAATTTATCATTCAGTTACTATAGTTGAATCAGAGAATAAATTTGACAGGACTTACGCAAAAGATGAAACTAAAAAACAGTTTTAGGTGTTAACGACTAACTAATTTTGTGCATTAGGGCGGGTTTACTTAATCTTAGGGTAAGCATGAAAATTTCCACTAAAATCTGCCCCTACTATTGCACTATTTAGGGTGTGTTACTCCACAAATAATATCCTTTGTGTCTCATTGACTGTTTATGTTGACTGGGTTGGGTATTAGTTTTTTTATCCTTTTTTTATTATAAAAAAATATACTAATTCTCAATTTAATTGGTTGTGAAAAATTCTATAAAAGTTAATTTTCAACTATAGCAATTCGCCCATAGGTCGCGGGTAATCAAAAAGTAGATAAAAAACTTGAAACTCTCGTCTATTCCCTGTTCCCTCTTTCCTAAAAGCGGTAAGGTTTTTATACACAAATAAAATAGGACTGCTATAGATTGAGTTTTTGAATTTGTATACATAATTATAATTCAATAATTTTGGCAGTTTGTGGATTCTTAAAAGGAATTACTTTTTCTTTGCTTATGGTTTTATTGGTGTTAAGAAATACTTTCTATATATAGAAGGCATTTGATGTTTTTATAGATTGGTTTTCCTTTCTACAACATTCGCTATATAGCTGTCGCTAGGTTGGGCATTTGATCTCGCAGAGCGAAAGGGGAATGGAGTTCTATCGTTAACATTTTAGTTGAATAAAAAGTCATGCTTGTAGGCGAGCGGACACCACATATTTTAATGATATCAAAATTTTTGTCCGAATGCAACCGAAATTTCTTTGAGCCGCCGATTTTTTTCAGGAGCTTCAGAGAATGAAAATGTTAGTATTTTTCTGTTGAGGAACAATGGATAGAAAGATTTGATTAGGCAAAGAACGAGCATCTTATTTTCCCAGAGCTTCAGAGAATGAAAAATTTCTACTATTGCTTTTAGCTCAAATTCCTAAATCTTTGAGAAGGCAATTTAGTTGAATAAGTTACATGACATTGACTACTCCCCGGACTTAAGTCACGGGGATTCTAAGTTGATACTACGCAACAGGATAAATCCATGTTGCTCCGTTTTTTCTTAGCTGACCAAAGATATATTCTCTGGGGACAAGTCAAAGTGCCCCTACACAGTTGGCTTAAGTTTAACCCTAGCTTTCTGCTTACTTTTGTGATTATATTTGCAGCCCCGTTACAGTCTGCATTAATTAACCAATTATTACCTGTTCTATACAAACCACGCTTCTTGATGCAGTCGCTCATGGGGGAAACCCCCAAGACCGCGCTGCATCGCTTTATTCTTTTTCCTGACGGTTTTCAATCATCGGGTTTTTCACCATAAATAGGCAGATTGTCACCATCTAAAAACGAAGCAATACTTGTATAACTTTCTTCGGTTTCTATCAGTATTATTCCATATTCATAGCACAAATGAGCTATTCTTTCTTTCAGTCTAGCTGTCGGAATTGGTACAAATTCTGAATTACTTTTTTTTCCTAATTTGATTTCATTTTTCTGACCTTTATTCCAACCAAAAACAATTGTACCAATAGCATTTTTTAAACAATGATTAATTACTATTCTGGCTCCTTTATTTATAGCGTCACGTATTTGGCGGTTCCGCTTTTCTGTAATTGCAGCTAGTTTATTTGACCAAAATCCAGTCGGTTGATTTTCTTTGATAGTTGATATCTGTTTATTGTACCAACGATTCATTGATTTGAGATGTTTACCATCTACAATTAAGCTAGTACCCACATTCGATACACAGGTCAACCAATTATTTACACCATGATCAATTCCTAATACATTTTCTTGATTTAATAGAGGTTTAACTACTACTTCTTTTTCATAGACAAATTCTTGGGTAAAGCATCTATTTCTCGGTAATATTCTCAGTTCTCTAAGAGATAAAAATTGGAGATTACTCGGCATAGGAATCTCAAAGCAATCTAGACCAAACCAGCGCTTACAGGTATTACCTAGTGGGACTCTAATTTTATTACCTTTAAGTTTTAATGCTTGCTTGGGGTAACTAACTGTAGCCATTCCCCCTTTTTTTCTGTACTTAGGAATCCTTGGTCTGTCTGATACTTTTCCTTCACTATAGGCAATAATAAGACCATAATAAGACCTAAATGATTCAGCTACAGTTCTCAATATTTGTTGTGCTGAAGAGCGAATGTAAAACTTTGTAATGATAGTTCTTTTTGTAGACCTTTTCCAATTCAAACTTGCCGAGAGTTTTGTGAGACTTAAAAAATAATTGCCGACCATAATATATTCCCATGTTAGTTAGCTTGTGAGACTGTTCACATAAGAATGTTAAAATAGCAATTAATTCGGGATTTTTACCTACTAAAACTTGCTGACAACAGTACATTTGAAACGAGGGTTGGATGGCTTTATTGTGAGTAATAATAGCATAGGACTACTTTAGTTGTCTAGTCTAAAGGACTCGGTTGTTTTCATCTCCCGGTTAAAACACGGGGGCCTTCAACGTGGCTTTTTGGTCAAATAAAATACATCGGATTAAAATCCGACTCCTCGCCTTTCATCCATCGCTTAAAAGACGATGGCTTTCATGCTCCCGTGTTATTTAGGTAAACTAGCCAATATGTTCATAAAAAGATTTCAGTAATTTTGTATTTTCCTCCCAGTTAAGGTGAGTTTTGGCAAAATCAATTGCACCCTCACTTAACTTTTCATTTAGAGAATTACCACTCAACAATTTTTCCACAGAATCAACAATATTAACCGCATCAACCACAGGTAAAATCAAAGCATCTTTCTCATTTTCCATCACTAAACCAATATTAGTAGCAGGCAAAACTACAGGTTTACCCATTGCTAAAAATTCTGGCAACTTACAGGGGAAACGATAATCATTAAATTTATCAGGTCTACCTGGTTGAATTAACACATCTGCTAAAGCCAAAATTTCTGGCATTAAACTCCGGTCTACATATCCTAATTCAATAGCATATTGTCGCGCCCAACTATCATCATCTCCCAAAAAATTACAGAAATCTCTACCTGTTCTAATTAAAACAGCAGGTTGACCTTCTCGGTTCAACATTGCCACTGCTAAATATAAACTTCTCACCTCATAAGTATTAGCAGCATGAACATTTCCGGTGTAAGAAAAAACTAAATTATTGTCAGGAACGCCAAATTTTTTTGCTATTTCTGGATTTTTATCTCTAGGATAAAAATGCTCTGTTTCTACACCAGGCCATAAAATTAAACTCGGTACATTATTGGGAACAAATTCTTTTAACTTTTCAATAATAACTGTCACCCCATCTGCACTTGCTAGAAATTCCTTATATTTTTGGGGATGAGAAACATTATCGGGAATTTCTAGGGAACCATTAGCAGTAGCAATTTCTTCAAAAGGTTTATTTAAGTATTTTTCCAGAACATATTCCTCATTATCTTCTAAATGAATTACTAACTTAAAGTCATAAGCCTTCCGGAGTTTATGACAGTAATTTCTAGTAACTTCTCTAGGAGTCCAAACATGAACAACATCGGGTCCTTGCTGATTTTTAAAGTATTCGTTTAAGCGATAAAATTCACCATATTCTGTCACTTGATATAAATTTGCTAAATGTTCTCCTACCTGAGAAACAGTCTGTTTATTTCTTGGTACAGCTACCAGACAATCAAAACCAAATTTAACTAAATTATTAGCAAAATGATGTACATGAAGGGCACTATTAGAGTGAAAATCTTCGTACAGAACAAATAAAATGTTTTTCATTACAATAAGGGAGTAGGGGATAGGGAACAGGGAATAGGGAACAGGGAACAGGGAACAGAAAAAAAGTATTTTGCAAATACTGAGATGCACCTTGAATGCTTACCGGAAAATTAAGGTATAAAGCCTCTCAATTCATGGAAAAAAAGAAAAAAATTCCTTGAGCGCCAATCCTCTTCTTGATAAGAAGAGGTAATTATTAATTATTGAAAGTATTTTTAACAGGACTTATGGGAAGATACTATACATAGAGTTGAAAAACTAGAACGTCTGAGTTTTAAGCGCTATATG
>NZ_JBNHEQ010000060.1:0-76248 GCF_050016015.1 Dapis hubbardiae BLCC-M172 | reverse complement strand
TTTTAACCAGAGGTAATTATCAATTATCCATTATCAATTATCAATTAATGAAAGCGCTTTTCAAGTTGATGAACCACATCTTCATATCATGTCCGGTAGCATCGGTATTGCAAGTGAGAAGGTAAGGAAGAAGGAATAAGGAAGAAAGAAGAAAAGGAAAAAGCTTACATAAGGTAAATATTTCCCCAACTTTTACACGACGCGACCATACCAGCGGACATGATATCACAACCAAAACCTAGTAGGGAGGTTCCATGGAACCTCCCTACTGTGGTCTACTGAAATGAAAACCGCTGTAATACAGATTTAAGAGCGTGGGCGAATTTAAAAATTCATGCTCTCAATCTTTTCTTTCTCCTGACTCCTGACTCCTGACTCCTGACTCCTAGAGCGATACGATAAGTATTTAACCGGATTCTATATTATGCGTAACTGTTTAAAATAAAAAATAACGCTGCGCCATTGGTAACACAGAGGCGGGTTCACAAGTTAGAAGTTCACCATCTGCTCTCACTTCATAAGTTTCAGGATTTACTTCTATTTTGGGGGTGGCTTCATTGAGTTTCATGTCTGCTTTGCCGAGATTTCGTGTATTACTAACAGCTACAGTAGGAGTTTTTAAACTGATTTTTTCGGGTATTCCAGCATTTAATGCTTCTTTAGAAACAAAAGTCAAAGAAGTAGCGGGAGTTGCGCCACCAAAACTACCAAACATAGGACGCATATATACAGGTTGAGGTGTAGGAATACTAGCATTAGGATCGCCCATTTGTGCCCAAGCGATCGCTCCTCCTTTAATGACAATTTCTGGTTTAACCCCAAACATCGCAGGTTTCCAAAGGCAAATATCGGCTAATTTCCCTGTTTCAATGGAACCAACATAATTGGCAATACCGTGCATAATTGCCGGATTGATAGTATATTTAGCAATGTAACGTTTAGCCCGAAAATTATCTGCTACTTCTTCTGTATCGGCAGCTAAAACACCTCTTTGTACTTTCATTTTGTGAGCAGTTTGCCAAGTACGAATAATTACTTCTCCCACTCTACCCATTGCTTGAGAATCAGAAGCTATAGCGCTAAATGCTCCTAAATCGTGCAAAATATCTTCTGCAGCAATAGTTTCTTTGCGTATCCTAGATTCAGCAAAGGCTACATCTTCAGGAATATTTTTATCAAGGTGGTGACACACCATCAACATATCAAGATGTTCTTCTAAAGTGTTGACTGTAAACGGACGAGTCGGATTAGTTGAAGAAGGTAATACATTTTTGAGGGCGCAAACTTTAATAATGTCTGGCGCGTGTCCACCTCCCGCACCTTCAGTATGATAGGTATGAATTACTCGGTCTTTAAAAGCAGCGATCGTGTTTTCCACAAAACCTGCTTCATTCAGAGTATCTGTATGGATGGCTACCTGTACGTCATATTTATCGGCAACACTCAAACAAGTGTCAATAGCAGCAGGAGTTGTTCCCCAATCTTCATGGAGTTTTAAACCCATAGCTCCAGCTTGAATTTGTTCTACTAACCCTTCTGGTTTAGCACTATTTCCCTTGCCCAAAAATCCCAAATTCATCGGAAAAGCATCAGCAGCTTGCAGCATCATCCAAATATTCCACTCACCTGGAGTACAGGTAGTAGCATTAGTACCTGTAGCTGGGCCTGTGCCACCTCCTATCATTGTTGTGATACCAGAAGCGATCGCTATTTCTATTTGTTGAGGACAAATAAAGTGAATGTGACTATCTATTCCCCCCGCTGTAATAATATGTCCTTCTCCGGCAATAACTTCAGTAGATGGACCAATAATAATATCTACCCCATCTTGAATATAGGGATTACCTGCTTTGCCGATTTTATCAATCTTGCCGTCTTTGATGCCAATATCAGCTTTGACGATACCCCACCAATCTAAAATCAGGGCATTAGTAATTACTAAATCTACCGCTCCAGCTTCACTAGATATAGGTGATTGCCCCATTCCATCACGGATTACTTTACCACCACCAAACTTTACTTCGTCACCATAGGTGGTATAATCTCGTTCAACTTCAATAAATAATTCTGTATCTGCCAAACGCACGCGATCGCCTACTGTTGGTCCATAGGTATCAGCATACGCGCGTCTATTCATACGATAACTCATAATTTTAATTCCTTTTGTTGTAAGTAGTTGTGCTTTTAGAAATTTCCTTGTTGAGAGAGGCAACAGGCAACAGAGAGTTAGTAGGATATGTAATTAATTTTGCATAGGCACTTATATGTTAAAAAATGTAATTACAGCTTGTTAATTAACTCTCAAAGAATTTACGGAATAATTAAGGTCTAAAGCCTCTCCTTTTCAAGATAAAAAAATCATTTTACTCAATCATCTTCTTGTGAGGTAATTATTAATTATTGAAAGATAAATACTTTAGTTTTTTTAGAGCGAAAAAAGTGTGAAATTCTCGGTCACTCAAGCTAAAAAAGTTAGTATTTTGAGTAGACAAGGGCAGAAAAAGAAAGGAACAATTTTTCCTCCTAGCTCATCTATAATTTCCCTAACTCCTGACTCCTGACTCCTGGCTCCTGACTCCTAATTAGCAAACAACCTCTGAGGCAATTTTGGATGTTGCATTTGAGCAATATCAATAAAAGGAGTACAAGACCACATTTGCTCTAGATTCATTGATACGGCAGTTGAGCAAACTGCTTCAATATCTGGTACTAATTGGAGTAAAATTTGCTGTGTTTGTATATGTCCTAAAATACCCAAACGAATAGCTGCTCCCAATATATTAGTCACCAAACCATGCAAAAAAGCCAACACTGCATCTGGTTCCTTTAAACCTGCTACTGAAGTAATTGCACCAAAAATAACTGGATGTAAACAATGTATTTTCCCCCGAACAGCTTCTTGATTAAGAATTTCTAGTCGTTCGTCTTGCCAAGTAGAACTAGCCACCATTAGTAGAGCGCGTCCACTTTGACGCTGAGTTTCTCTATTTTTAGCGATCGCCGTTTGAATAAATAGTTGTTGATCTGCTTCTCTCACTGCCTCTAGATTTCCGTTTTTAATACCGCGATAACTCTGAATTAATGCTACCACATCACTCACTCCAACTTTGTTCCGTAATAATATTTGCAAGAAATACAAAATTTCTTGCTTTGACTGAATTTTTCCAGTTTGAACTAAAGTTTCTAGTCCGTGAGAAAAGGTAAAAGAACCACTTGGAAAAAAAGAATCAGATAACTGCATTAAGGCAAGTTGTTCGGGTATTTCAGTATTCATTAGGGATTAGTGAGTAGCGGACTGTTTCATCTAACAATAGTACAATAGTAGGGGCGGGTTTGTTTTTTAAATGAATGAGTTTAACCATTAGATGAAATAAACCCGCCCCAAATAAATACGCACACTCATTAGCTGTGTCAGTCCAGTAGGAGGAAATAATTGATACAGCATACTTCTAGCAAATAATGAAAATACTGTAGTGCGGACATCTTGCCCGCGATAGGTGTACCGAATAATTAATAATTAATAGTTGATAATTAATAATTATTCATTCAACAATTAAGGTTTAAAGCCTCCCCTTTCAAGGGGATCAATCAAAAAAAATTCCTTTTAGCCAATCCCCTTCTTTCAAGAAGGGGTAATTTTATTAATTATTAATTGTATTCCTACGGAATGCTGCGCAAACGGCTGTAGCCGAGATGAACATTGTTAATTGCTGAACATATAATAATGAGCAGCGGTATAATTTATATTCCATAATTGATTTGATTTTTTATTATTAGAAATGTCTATTTAGCTATGATGACTATGGTGGGAAAAATGGAAATGTTCTTGGGGAGAGCGCAATTCATAATCTATTTTTAAACCAGGAATTTTAAACTTGGCAATAGTGGCTTCAATTATTGCTGCATCTATAATTAATTGAATATAAATTTTATTTTTTTTAATAATTATTGGCCAGTGATGATTGCCCAAAACATGACCTAGATGAACTAATTCTATAGCATGGTTTTCTACAGGTTCAGTAAAACTTAATACCATCAATCTTTGCTCTTGTAGATGAATTAATAATAGCTTACCAGATTTGGTAATAAATACATCTCCTTCACATAGAGACCAATCTCTACTTTTGATAATACCTACAATTATTCCAGAAGTTGATTGAGCCTGAATTCTGCCTTTGCCACTATCGGTTTGACTCAAATATATCTCTAAACAATTGTCTAAAGTACAAGCTGATTTTACCTTTTTTGATAAATTGGAATCCTTTGTCAGATTACCTAGATAAGTTTCTGCTATTTCTCTAATTTGTTCGACCATTTAATTCATTTGGGAATATAGGGTAAACTGGAGCGGTTAGTTAAATGACGGACACAATTTAAAGCATATTTAATATACTTTTTTATATGTAGAGTTTTACTAGCTAAAACACGAATCAATAAACCTTTATTATTAGGTAATACAGAACTACCTAAGAGCAGATCGGAACAATTAGCTGCCTCAAGATTTTCCAGTGTTTGACTAAGTAACTCAAGATTACTATTTGGTTGAACAACAATTAAATTAGCTAGTATAGGTTTTGAAGCAAATATATCGCTATGCTTGAATAGATTGTGCTTTCCTTCTAAGTGAATAGTATCTCTAAAAAATACTTCTTCTGCCATTGAAATAATCTTTAACTGACCAAAATAATAGCGGAATTCGTACCACTCTCCCCTAGCAAGTCTACCAGGAAGAATAATCTCACTCCAAAAAAGTTCTGCGTTAGAGTCAAGTTGAATGTGAGTAGTTTGTTCCAATGCTGCATCTGCAAATAAAATTAGAGGTTCTGCTACTAATTCTAATCTCGCACCTGCTTCGACTATAATTTTTATATTAGTTGTTGCTTTGGTAGCTATTATTGGCATAGCATGAACTTTAATGGCAGCTTGATCAGTAAGATAAAGACTGGTTCCCTTTTCTAGATGTAAAGATAAACTCAAGTTATCTCCAGCTAATAACCCAGGCGATGTATTGGTAAGGTACAAGTAAGCAGTACGCGGATCGGTGGCATCCAGACGAAATACATTAGATAAACGCAAAGGATGAGTTGTATACTGATGAGTTACTACAGTTTTACCAAAACTATTCCGCTCTAGTTTTATGTCTAAATTATCTCTGCTCATCACTTTTTCAAATTCATTACTCACAAAGCAGTGCGAAATAAAATTCTCTCTAGAATAAAATTAACCACTTCATTCAATCCGACTCCTGTTTTACAATTAGTATAAGCAATAGGTTTACCTTGACGATATACTGGTGCTTGTTCACGAATTAAATCTAGATTGGCATTGACATAAGGAGCTAAATCGATTTTGTTAATTACTACTAAATCAGCTTGCACAAAACCAGGTCCTTTTTTACGGGGAATATCATCTCCTGCTCCCACATCTATGACAAAAATATAGGCATCTACCAAATCGTAACTAAAGGTAGAGGCAAGATTATCCCCCCCACTTTCAATAAGAATCAGGTCTAGATTAGGATATAGTTGTTCCAAATCTTGCACTGCTAAAATATTCATGGTTGGGTCTTCTCTTATAGCTGTATGAGGACAGCTACCTGTCTCCACTCCAATAATGCGATCGCTTGGTAAAATTCCTCCACTTTTGAGTCGCTGTGCGTCTTCAGTAGTGAGTAAGTCATTGGTTACTATGGCTACTTCAATACCTTGTTTGGTCAAAAGGGGAACAATACACTCTAGTAAAGCAGTTTTGCCACTGCCTACGGGACCGCCAATTCCTAACCTAGCTGTTGTTGCCATTTCAGTTATCAGTTAAAAGGATAGCAATATGATTTAAGTTGTGCGATATTGGAGACTTTTAGGGAACAGGGAACGGGGAACAGGGAACGGGGAAGAAGAAAATGTATCTTTTTGGAATAAGGAGGCTTGAAATACTGAATTTTCTTTTTTTTTATCCCTTTTAAAAGAAAGATTTAAGACCTTATTTTCCCATCATAGAAATCTTCTTTTTTTATTCTAATTTTTGATTAAGCAAAGCGTTAAAACCGTATATTTCTCGACTACCAGCGATCGCTACTAACTCTACTTCTTTTTCATCTCCTGGTTCAAATCTAACTGCCGTACCTGCTGGAATATTTAAACGCATTCCTTTAGTGGGGTCACGCTCAAATTTTAAGGCTGGGTTGACTTCATAAAAATGAAAATGAGAACCAATTTGAATCGGGCGGTCGCCTGTATTTCCTACCATTACCTGAATTGTTTTCCGCCCTGAATTTAATTCTATTTCACCTGTTTGAGTAATTATTTCTCCTGGAATCATTGTTATTTTAGTTGTTAATTGGTTTCCTGTATATTTAAAGATATATTGTTTAATTTCTTCCCACACCCCCCACACTCTTTCTGCAATTACTATGCACCACCACCTTACTTTATTGTATGGGATTGTGTACTGTCACTAACTTAGTACCATCTGGAAAGGTTGCTTCTACCTGCACTTCTTCAATCATTTCTGGTATCCCTTCCATTACTTCATCCTGTCTTAAAACAGTTCTGCCATGACTCATCAATTCGGCTACCCCTTTTCCTTCCCTAGCACCTTCTAATATAGCTGCAGAAATATAAGCTACTGCTTCAGGATAGTTTAATTTAATCCCTTTTTCCTTTCGTCTTTCTGCAACTAAAGCAGCAGTAAAAATCATTAATTTGTCTTTTTCTTGGGGTGATAGCTGCATTATTTTATCGATCTAATTTTTAATATTTTGACTAAATAATTAATAGTTAATAATTCAACAATTCAGGTTTAAAGCCTCCCCTTGGATAGGAGATAAAAGCAAAAATTTTCCTTTGAGTCAATCCCCTTCTTTTAAGAAGGGGTAATTATTAATTGTTAATTGTTAATTACTGAATAAGCTTCTCTACTAAGATTATCAAAAAACAAGTTAAGAAAAAGTTTTTATTGATACAAACTCGGCAATAAATTATATCAAATCTGATAGTCTCAGTACAATTTATCAAAAAAAATGGGTCTAAAACCCCACCTTTTAATACCAATTCACTTTAAGGATGTCACAAATAGTTTCCAACTTTAAATGTCAAATAATTGCCTGAAACTATTATATTGTCAAGGTTTTAAGCTGATAAAATCTGAATTTTGACTTCCGTGAAACGGTATAAAGCGAAATGTTTTTGGAGCGCGGCATAAATCCCCGTTACAAAAACAACTGTCAGATGTGTGTCTTACATTCTGTTTCCTTACGGATTCCACAGGAAACGGGGACCTCAGAATTACACACTCGCTTCTGACTTCCCCTCCACCGGAGGGGTTAGGGGTGGGTTTACTCCTGGCTTCCCTCCACCGGAGGGGCGGGGGTGGATTGGGTTATACCAATTCCCAAAAGTCTTGCTATACTTGGGCGATACTTCAGTTATTAACTTATCGGTACAATCAGAATCATTTTTTTGCTGATTTGAGCTAGTAATTATGTTAATTATTCTTATGTTTGCTTCTCTGTACGGACGCCCTTATGCAACGTCCCTACCTACTCCCCTACTCCCCTACTCTGAAATAGATAAAGTTTTTGAGAAATGGTATTAGGGGTAGGTTGACTTCTGACTTCTGACTTCGTTAAGGCTCGTAGGGGTTTGGAGACCAAACCCCTACCAAACTTAGACCGCGATCTATAAATCTTCTCCTTGAATCAGAGGGTCAGCACTTGCTCCACAGGGAAATATTCGGTAGTCGCCACTTCTAATTTAATTGGTTGCAACTCCACAGCACAAGCTTTTAACTCTGGTTGCCCAGACTCAGGACAAGCTTGAGGATGAGTCAAAGCATTTGCCTCGGCCTGATTTCCCCACAGTGCGCCCCAGTGCATTGGCACAAATACAGTACCAGGAGTAATAGCTTTAGTAATTTTGGCTGGAAATCTGCCATAGCCTCTTCGCGACCTTACTTCTACCCAATCATTTTCTGAAATCTCTAACCTCTGAGCATCCTTGGGATGAATTTCTATAAATGGCATCGGGTGCATTTTTTTAATTTTCTCAATACGTCCGGTACGAGTTTGAGTGTGCCAATGACCATATAACCGCCCACTTGTCAAGACAAAGGGATAATCAGGATTAGGTGGTTCTGCCAATCCTTGGGAATAATATGCTGCAAATCTTGCCTTACCATCAGGAGTATTAAATCGGAAGTCAGTATACAGACGTTCCTGAGATACTCCACTACTATCAGGGCAAGGCCATTGAGTCGGACCTTGTTCTCGGAGTCGTTGATATGTGATGCCTGTCATATCACAAGGGCGATCGCGTGTCAATTCTAGAAACTCAGCTCTTACTGCCTCCGAGTCAGCAAAATCAAACTGATTGACAAATCCTAAACGACGACCTACTTCCGCAAATATTTCCCAATCTGCTTTTGCTTCTCCTAAAGGTTCACGGAATTGAGGACACAAAGTCACCACTCGCTCCGAGTTCGTCATCGTACCTGTTTTTTCTCCCCACTGAGCAGCAGGTAATAACAAGTGAGCATACTCAGCAGTTTCCGTAGGGTAATAAGCATCCTGATAAACAGTAAAAGGCGATCGCAACAAAGCAGCCTTAGTCCGTTCTAAATCTGGCATACTTACAGCAGGATTAGTTGCAGCAATCCAGAAACAACCTATTTCTTGCCGTTCCAAAGCCATAATCATTTCCCAAGCAGTGCGACCAGGAACAGAAGAAATTTGTCCTGGAGTCAATCTCCACAACTGTTCTACTTCAGCCCGATGTTGAGGATTTTTCACCACTCGATAACCAGGCAAAATATGAGCTAGTCCTCCTGCTTCTCTGCCACCCATAGCATTAGGTTGACCAGTCAGAGAAAACGGACCTGCACCTGGTTTGCCAATATTACCTGTCATCAAATGCAGATTAATTAGAGTTCGCACTTTTGCCGTACCCTCTGACGATTGATTCATCCCCATTGACCACAAAGATAAAACTCGCTGAGACTTTCCCCAATAACGAGCTGCTTTTTCCAACTCGTCCAAGCGAATCCCACAATGTCGTGCTACGAGTTCCGGTGGGTAGTGACGAATCACTTCAGTATATTCAGGAAAACCAGTTGTACACTCATCAATGAACATTGCATCAAGCAAACCCCAACGCATTAGTAGATGAGCTATACCATTAAGCAAATCAATATCTGTACCTGGTCGAATTGCCAAATGTAGGTCTGCTGCTTCTGCAGTTTGAGTACGACGGGGGTCTACCACAATCATTTTCACTTTCTTATTTCTTTTGTGGTGTACCCGCAAACGGTTAAATATGATCGGATGACATTCTGCTGTATTAGTACCAATTAAAAATGCACAGTCTGTCTGTTCTAAGTCATCATAGCAACAGGGAGGACCGTCAGAACCAAAACTTTGAATGTATCCAGATACTGCCGAAGACATACAGAGGCGAGAATTGGCATCAAAGTTATTAGTTCCCAGACAGCCTTTGAGCAACTTCTGAGCAACATAATAATCTTCTGTTTGAAACTGACCAGATCCATACATACAAATTGCATCTGGTCCCTGGGTGAAGCGTACAGTTTGAATCCGGTTAACCACGCGCCGAAAGGCTTGTTCCCAAGTGACGCGACGAAAAGGTTCATCTAGGGTATCACGCATCATTGGATATTTGAGGCGACTTTTATCCAATGCTTCGCTCACCGTGGCACCTTTAACACAAACTTTGCCTTTACTTGATGGATGAGAGCGATCGCCTCGTACTTGCCAAATTGGATTACCTTTGCTATCTCTATTTGTTGCTTTTCCTGGCATTGCTGGTGGTGATACTTCTAATCCGCAACCAACACCACAATAGGGGCAAAGAGTTTTTGTAGGTTTCATAGTTTACTTAAATTTTTTTTACTAAAAAATAAATGAAATTATCATTAATATCAAATGCTCAGGACTTACGCAAAAAATAGAATTATACACGATTTGTAGGGGCGAATGGCCATTTTGCTCCGTGACATGTTTGCGGAGCATTCCGTCAGGAAAACGCCCCTACTAGATATGAGGTGCGACCCCGCGACGACGCCAGCTCGCTTGCGGAACGCGCACCAAGATATGGTGGTTCTGCGTAAGTCCTGATACTGTTCAATCTTAATAATTTTATTTGTTATTTTTTAGATATAATTTTAAATTTTTGTTTATTATTGAATAATTAATTAAAAATTATCTGTCATATTAGATACGTTTTAAAGATTTCTTAAAGTAGCTTCTTTGATGAATAAATTTTCACGGGGTGACAAGCAAGCTGCGAATTTTATAGAAGCCCTAAGCGTATCCTTATCAAATAGGTTGGAGGAAGAATTAATTGATCAAAAATTGGTAATAATTGATTTGATGATTGAATTTTGGGAGATATCTAATAAACCTTATCTCTCCACACTCCCCTACTCCCCTACTCTGAATCTATAATTTTAAATAGATCCCTTCACCGGTTCTATAGATATCGGAAGGGACTGGAGCAGGACAAACGGCTCTTAAATATTGAAGTTTTGACAGGGAAAAAATTTTCTGGTCTTTGAATATTTATAGTGATTCCTCCAATCAATCTTAACAGCAAAAACTTCCAGAATTATTAAATATGTTTATCCTGGAAGCTAGCGTATTTGATATGAGGTGGGGAGGTGGGGAGATGGGGTGTATTAGATATCTCCCACTCATACCATCATCAAATCAATTATTTTTTTTATCAATTACTTCTCCTGATTACCTATTTTCTGGAGATACGCTTAGGGGTTCTATATTCTTCATCTCCTGACTCCTTTGCCAAAAACCCTGACCTTTGCAAAGATACCAAATAGCTTCTATAGTATATGTTTATAATTCTATAATTACTTCAATCTCCCCTACTCCCCTACTCCCCTACTCCCCACACCCAACTATACAATAACTATTCAACCGGATTTGATATTAGTTCCAATTCCAAGGATCGTATAGAATATCAAAAGTAGAGCGTGAAAGTAGGAAGATTTGGATGTGTTTGCCCTAGTATGTCTTTTCTTGACCGATCAATGGAATAGTGCTATCATATCAACTATGGCAACCGCGCTATTACGCAACCTGTATACGAACGCGATGGTATTCTCTTCGTAGACTCGGATCTGCCTGATAGCATGCGGTTATGCCGTTTTCCTGAGTTTCTATATAATTCAATTACTACACGCATCAAGAGGAAACCCCCATGACCCAACAAGAGGAAACCCCCATGAACCAACAAGAGGAAACCGCCTCTCAACAAGAGGAAACCTCCTCTCAACAAGATGCACCCTCCCCTACCCAACAAGCTAGCAAGCTCGTCATCGTCACAGAAAAGTTGCTGCTGAAAAAGATCGCCAAGATCATCGACGCAGCCGGAGCTACCGGTTATACGGTGGTGGAAGTCGGCGGTAAAGGCAGTCGTAACGTACGCTCGTCGGGAAAACCGGCCGTTGGCGACAACTACTCAAATATAAAGTTCGAGGTACTTACTCCCAACCGGGATATGGCTGTGAAGATTTCCGATGAGGTCGCAAGCCAGTTTTTCGACGATTATTCTGGCATCGCCTATCTCTGTAACGTGATGGAGGTACTGCACGCGCACACATTCTGACTCAAAACCTAGCCGGTTAAACCAAAAAAGCCGGGGTCATGCCCCGGCTTTTTGGTGACTGTGTTTCTTGCCTGCAAGACGTTGACGCTGACGAAGAACTCATATCAAATCCGTTAGTATCGGTATAAAAAAGCAGAGAAACCGGGTTTATATCAAATGCCCTACAATACTAACATTGACCTTCCACAAACACGGTTTCTTATTATATAGAATCCGGATAATTACCATAGCTAAGTCCGCAGCGACTTACACTCGTGGAAGGCTTGCGGAGCATTCCGGAACGGATAGCAATCTCAGTGGCGCACGGAGATTGCTTCCTTTCGTCGCTGCGGACGACTGTTCAACCCGATTCTATATTACTCCGAAGCAAGGGAATTTGATATCATTAACCCGATGTTGCTGAAATTGTGGGATGAATATTAAGTGGGGTGGGACAGGCATCCTGCCTGTCCAAAAATATCAGGAACGGGCAAGATGCCCATTCCACAAAACTATTAAAATTATCCCGCACTTTTGACACTCCACGGACTAAAGTTGCGTGGATTCTTCACAGGAGCTGTAAATCGGGTTAAAACCACGATTTCCACATTGCACGGTTCCCGAAAAATCGAAACGGCCACATTGGCAGCACCGTACCGTAGTACGAATACAGCAGCAGTAGGGGCGAACGGCCGTTCGCCCCTACAAGGCGGTGCCAATTGCCACTACTCTCTCCGGCTATGGATACCATTGAGTCTACTTTTTAAGTTATTAATTATAACACATTTTTTTGACTACGGATTAAAATCCGTCGAGTCGTTTCCATCCACCGCATAAAAGACGGTGGTTTCCCACTTACCGAAATTTTACGATGAAACGCCTATTATTTACCCTATAGGCAGCGTGTTTCTTGAATGAAGACGACGCAGACCTTGAGATAGCTAACGCGTTTGTCGCCGGGCTAGGGTAGCACCGACAGACCACGACCTAGGCTCCGCTTTCCATCAGCGCTTGGGCGAGCGCAATGTAGAGCGGTATTCCCAAGGCAAGCGCAACTGGCGTGCCAACGGCTGTGGACGAGCCTATGTAGGCAGAAGGATTGGCAGACGGGATACCAGCTCGTAAAGTTGGCGGCCCAGAGATGTCTGAACTTGAAGTGGCGATGGTGGCTAGGATCACGATACCGCCAAAGCTGAATCCCGTGGCGTAGTGGGCAATCATGCCGAGACCGAAGGCTATGAACCCATGCAGCAGCGGACCCACAAAGGAATATAGAGCGTACCACTGGCCTACTTTGCGTAGCTCACCAAGCCTTGCTGTGGCTTCCATACCCATTACCAGCATCAGTATCGAAAGCAGCCCGCGAAAGGGGGGGTTGAAAAAGCTATCATAGACACTTTCCGGCCGGGTTAGCAGACCTAGAGTGAGGCCGATAAGCAGTGCTGATAGGGCAGATCCCTGGAGACTTTCCTTGATGATAGGCCATATTCTAACCCCTGAGCCTTTGGTATTGCCCGTATCTGTGGGATATCCGGCTGCAACAATGCGCCGTTCAATGCGCCGTTCATTGGGATACCCGCCTGCGGTAACGGGCTGCTTGCTGAGATACTCCTGCTTGCTGAGACTATCCTCTGCAAGACGTAACTGTTTCTGCTTAGTGGTATAAAGACTGGCTAATACTATCGCAGTCACTAGGGCTGGGATGTCCATGAAGGGATAGAGTGCAGCAGCCCATGGCTCGTATTCGATACCTTCTGATTCCAGTAGGGTGAGGGCAGCAGCCAGGGTAGATCCACTCACGGCACCGAATAAGCCCGCTGTCGCAATGGCATCCACGGTTCTTACTTTCGGCAACAGACCCAAAGTGTAGCGCCCGATAAACACGATCAGAATCCCTATTATCATGGCAAACGCTGCGGGCACCAGCATCTCCAGAAGATTTGCATTCCGGATCGCAATGCCACCGCTTAGGCCGACTTTGATGAGCAGCATGAAGACGATAAACTTATAGATCGCATCAGGAATTTGCAGTTGGCTATTGACGGCAGCAACAACCATACCACCAATTAGAAAGCCAAGCGTCGGGGACTGCAACTTTCCCACCAAAAGCGTCCAGAAATCAGACAAAAAATCCATGTTGTAATTCCTCCTTGATTCAGATTTTAGGGGTCAAAATGGCAGGTAAGCGTAGCCTCAAATCTTGGGTGGCTGGCTCCACACATCCGTGTAAGTAGCGAGTCAAGCTCCCACTCGATTGCATTCCATCTCGGTGCGTCGTGTGCTGGAAGATAATGATCGCACTAACCAGTGTTGATTCATTAGCAATGGCTTTTTACATAGTTTACCAGAAACTAATTTGTAAAATCCGAGGGATACATACGGAGAAAGCCTTTTCGGGTACTCAATTCAGATGCGAGAACGCTCAGGCAGCCAAGATATTATCTTTGTCCTGCTATATGGTCGATTTTAGCCTCAGCGGTATGTTATAGCTTTAGCTTTTTTTGTATAAATATCTATAGTTATCGAATTAATTGCTAGAGATAGCTGTTTTGGCAATTCATGGCGTTGGTAAATAGAAAGACGAATTGAACTATCCAACAGCTACGGCTCGGAAAGCTTATTTCTTATTCCTTACTTTCCTTTCGCGCTTACAATACCGATGCTACCAGACATGATATAAAACCACTATATACTAATGAATTTGGCTAGTTTATAGTTGGCTAAGATTCCACTAACTTTTAAATCTTCGCTTGACTTCAGTTCCGTGGTTCTATATGTTGTCAATTTATGGAGTGCATCTTTGCAGATGTTTCGCTGCGCGACATGAAAACCTACTTCTTTGGGTAGTAAGGAGACCTGGCATTGCTGAATTAAGGTATGAAAGTAGGTTTATAGCAAATAGGGAACAAGGAACACTTAACTTGGAACAGTTAATATTAACAAGTAGTTCAAAAAATCCAAAATACAAACAAAATACAAAATTATCAAATCATACCCAGAATCAACAACGCCGGAGACCACAGTGCTAAAACTTTCATCATTCTTTGGCAAGCCATTGCTGACGCAAAGCTCTGCTTTTCATGTCGGCGACAGCCGAAAAGAGAAACACTTATTGGCAGTGTTACTTCTGGGTAAGTTACGGTCATCCTATCTATGGAAAGATTTATACCATCTTTTAAATTACTAACGCCCCTTGATCATAGTATCAATGCGAGTTTGATTATTAACTCCATTCTGACTTGCACCATTAATATTGACATCAGTAACTAAAGACACAGCTTTAACCAATGCTTGCTTCCGATCCATCAACAGATTTTCTGAAGGTACAATGTTTAAAACTCCCAATTTTTCTAACCGTCGTTTAACACTACCCGAAGCACCAACTAAGAATACGTGACGACCTGTATCAACTGTTTCCTGAATCGCATTTTCTATTGCTAGAGCAGAAGTTACACCCATGTGAGGTACTTCTGCCAAATCTACAATCAAGACTTCATAATTATTGAGAAGTGTGTGCTGGCGAGAGATTGCTTTAGAAACACCGAATATCATCGGACCACTCAAATGGAATAATAAAATCCGACCCTCAGCACGATCTAGTATTTCTTTCTCATCATTATCTAAGACAATCGCATCATCGGCATCAGTAATAGCTTTAACATCATCAGATTTTAGCTGAGTTAGGCGATCGATAGTTAGAACATTAGCAATAAATACCCCAATACCTACAGCAGCAATCAAGTCAACAAATACAGTTAGACCAATAACAGCGTACATAATGATTGCAGACTTCCAGGAGATATAATGAGCACGCTTGAGGAAACCCCAGTCAATAATCTTAATCCCTACTTGGAGAGCAATACCTGCCAAAACAGCCATAGGAATTTGTGCAGTTAAACTACCAGCTCCCAAAACTACAACCATCAAAATCACAGCACGGGTAACACCAGATAAAGCACTGCGAGCACCTGTATTGATATTAACCACAGTACCCATAGTTGCACCAGCGCCTGGAATACCACCAAATAAACCAGAAGCTAAGTTACCTAAACCTTGACCAATTAATTCTTTATCAGAGTTGTGTTGAGTACGAGTCAAACTGTCAGCTACTACAGAAGTTAATAGAGCATCAATACAACCAAGCATCGCTAAGACTATGGCATCAACTATCATTAACTGTAACTGATCGGGAGTAAAGTAAGGTAATTGTAAACTAGGAAGACCACTAGGAATTTCACCAATACGACGAATATCAACATTTGAGAAAAATACAACAGAAATTATTGTTCCTACTACCAATGCTAGCAATGGTGGTGGAACGAATTTCTTAACTTTAGATGGCACTAAGAAGAGGATAGCTACTGTGAGAATTGCTAAACCTGTCTCAATAGGATTAATATTTGTCAAAAGGTTAGGTATGTTCTGAATAGTACCAACTACACCACCCTTGGGACTAGCTTGTCCTAGAAACGGACCTATTTGCAGGATAATCAGGATTAGACCAATACCTGACATGAAGCCAGAAATCACATTGTAAGGCATCATGGTAATGTATTTACCCAGCTTTAATAAACCAAAACTGATTTGGAATAAACCAGCTAGCATTACCACTGTGAAAGCCATTGCCAGACCATTGTCTGGGTTTGCAGCAGTTAAGTTAGCAATCACTGCAGTCATTACCACCGTCATTGGTCCGGTAGGTTCAGAAATTAGAGTTGGAGTACCACCAAATAGTGCGGCAAATAAACCTACTAATACAGCACCATATAAACCAGCAGCAGGACCTGCACCGGAAGCGACACCGAAGGCGAGTGCCATAGGAAGAGCAATTACGGCAGCAGTCAAGCCACCGAACATATCGCCCTTAAGATTTCTAAAATGTATTTTGTTAAAAACCTGCGTAGCCATTGTTTTATCTTATTAAGTTATTCTTTTTATTGAATAGGATTTACCTAAACTTCTATATACACCTTGAGTTTGGTGTAGGATACGTTGCAACGAATCTACAACGCTACAACTAGAGTTGCTTTGTAATTCCTATTTAGTTTAGTCAATGTAATTTATATTAATCATTGACTATAGTCTATGTCAAGATTATTATAAAAATTAATTGGGAATGCAATACTTAATAGTTTGCAATTACTTATATAAGTATTAATATTTTCTTTATTTTTCTTATAATTAGGAGGGAAAGTCCTTGATTCAGGCCACCTTACATCAGTTAAGAGTGTTTCAGACAGTAGCTAGTCATGGTAGCTTTACTAAAGCTGCTGAAGAATTATTCATTACCCAACCGACTGTCTCTAGTCAGATGAAGCAACTCACCCAGATAGTGGGGATGCCTTTATTTGAACAAATTGGTAAGCAACTTCACTTAACTGACGTTGGTACAGAATTATTGGCCACTTGTCGGGAAGTGTTTGAACAGCTCGATCGCTTCGAGATGATAGTTGCTGACATCAAAGGTAAAAAACAAGGAAAGTTACGTTTGGCCGTAGTAACTACTGCTAAATATTTTGTGCCTAGAATCTTGGGTTATTTTTGCCAAGAACATCCACAGGTTGATATTGCCTTAGAGGTAACAAATCATCAAAACATCACCAGGAGAATGATGGAAAACCAAGACGATCTATATATATTGAGTCAACCTCCTGAAGACATTCTTTTGCGCAACGAATATTTAATGGATAATCCCCTAGTTGTAGTAGCGAATAAAAATCATCCATTAGCAGGGAAGAGAAATATTCCGATTAAATCTCTCAATAACGAAGCCTTTATTATGCGAGAAAATGGTTCTGGTACTCGTCAGGCAGTGCAACAACTATTTGGCAGACACAAAGTTGTCGTGAAAGTGCGCTTAGAGTTAGGCAGTAATGAGGCCATTAAACAAGCGATCGCTGGTGGTTTAGGAATTTCTGTTTTGTCAGAACATACCCTATATAGTGAAAGTTCTAAATTGGAACTCACAACCTTAGATGTTAAAGGATTTCCGATTAAACGAAAGTGGTATGTATCTTATTTAGAAGGTAAACAACTATCAGTAGTAGCTGAAGCATTCTTACAATATCTCCATGAGTACACTGAGAAAAATGGTGTTAGTTACCGTCTCGTCAGTTAATAAATAGGAAACAAGCAATATACAACATACAACCCACATTCCGCACTTCAATTTATAGTATCAAAATCAGCATGAAAAGTAGTGGTGTTATAAGTATTTATACTCTAGAAATTATCTCTATTTATGAGTCAAATTCTCAGGAAAATATTAAGCATAAATACTTACTTAATTGTTAACTACTATGACTTTCTCCTGTTTACGGAGCATTCCGTAGGAAATTCTGACTCCTGTAGGGGCGTTTTGCTATCGCACAACTCCGTTAACGCTGCGCGACATATAAAGCGGAGCTTTGCGTTAGCACATGGCCATTTCCGTTCCGGAATGCTCCGCAAACGCCCCTACGACTACTGACTCCTATTTTTGTGCTACATTTTGTCGTGCGGAATGTAGGAGACAACAGAGATTAATAGACATCTCCAATCCGATAATTTACCTAAAACCCCAGTAACGAGGTTGGGTTGTTGAATCTTAATTTAGGGAAATTTCTAATGTTATTTTGCTGATCACAAAGGAGTCTAAAATAAAATTTCTAAGTCTAATTTTTGATTCCTATATCATCACTATACTTGATCTACAGATTCTTGAAATTTTAAGGTAAAAAAAAAATTGCTACAACTCTTACCAGATACTCCTATAGTTCCATTTACTATTCTTTTGGCAGTCGTCTTGACTGTACCACCAATTTTTGAGCGTTTACGTCTGCCAGGGTTAGTTGGTTTATTAGTTGCTGGAGTCATTCTAGGACCCAGTGGAATTCAACTTTTGAGTTCTGACGATCAGATAATGAAGTTATTCACAGACATAGGCAAAATATATTTAATGTTCGTTGCCGGACTAGAAATTGACCTCGCCGAGTTCCGCAAAACTAAAGAACGTTCCCTAGGTTTTGGAGTAGCTACATTTGCACTACCACTCATTGGTGGCATTTTAGTAGGGCAACTATTTGGCTTTGGTTGGAACTCCTCTGTTCTCATTGGTTCCCTACTCGCTTCCCATACTTTATTAGGTTTTCCCATTGTCAACCGTTTAGGAGTGGTAGGGAATGAAGCAGTGACTGTCACCATCGGTGCTACAATTTTTACTGACATTGCTGCTTTGTTAGTATTAGCAATTTGTGTATCAATTCATGCAGGAGAATTTTCTGTAGCTAGTCTTGGCGTACAGTTAGTAACTTTAGGATTATATTCAGCAGCAGTCTTATTTGGTTTAGACTGGGCAGGAAGAGAATATTTCCGGCGAACTGGAGATGAGGAAAGTAATCAATTTTTGTTTGTACTCTTAGCCGTCTTCCTAGCGTCAGTTGGTGCCCAGGCAATTAACGTCGATCAAATTGTAGGTGCATTTCTAGCTGGTTTAGCAGTTAACGATGTCGTAGGTAGAGGTCCGGTAGAAGAAAAAATTGAGTTTGTCGGCAGCACCCTATTTATCCCTTTTTTCTTTGTAGGTATGGGTTTGCTGTTGGATGTACAAGCATTTGTAGATAGTCTGACTACTGACTTAGGACTAACTCTGGGAATAATTGTCGCTCTTGTAGTTGGTAAATTCCTCGCCGCAGCGATCGCCAAAATTCTCTACCGTTATAATTGGAATCAAGCTTTTACTATGTGGTCTCTGTCGATGCCACAAGTAGCAGCAACTCTGGCAGCAGCATTAGCTGGTTTCGATGTAGGATTAATTTCTGAGTCAGTATTCAATGGTGTGATTGTTTTAATGTTGGTGACATCTATTTTAGGTCCTCTGATGACGACTACATTTGCTAGTCGGTTGCCACAACCTAAAATAGACCTCAAAACTGAGAATGCTTTAACTAAACAGGAATATCCTGAAGATGGTTTACCCCATCCTTTTACTGTTGTAGTTCCAGTATATAATCCCCTAACAGTCAGATACTTGGTAGAAATGGCAGCACTTTTAGCTCGCCATGAATCAGGATTCATTGTGCCATTATCTATTGCCCAAGCTCATGTTCACATGGATGAGGTAGAACTAGATAGTGCTATGCGGATGAGTCGGCGTTTAGTGAACCGTTCGGTAGAAATTAGTAAAGAATTTAAAGTCGAAGCTCAACCTGATATTAGAATTGATGACGATATTGCCGAAGGAATAAGCCGCACTGCGAAAGAACAAAATGCCGATCTCATTGTCATGGGATGGAGTGAAATTGGTGGGTTACGAGCGCGGTTATTTGGCAATATCATTAATAATGTATTTTGGTCTTGTCATTGTCCGGTTGCAGTCATGCGTTTTTTGGATGAACCGACTAATATTCGTTCGATCTTAGTTCCTTTGAAACATATAACGCCACAGACTTCACAGGAAATTACATTTGCCCTAATGTTTGCAGATACAAATCAAGGGGAAGTGACATTTCTTCATGTTTGCGATCCGAGAACTGCTCAACAACAAATTAGTGATTTTGAATCTCAGTTATCTACTTTAATTTCTCAGTCAAGTTTTAATGTGAAAACAGAAATTCGGACTATTCGCCATGATGATATTTCTAGAGTAATTACGGAAGAGTCAAAATATATTGATTTAGTTATCTTGCGTTCTATTCGGCGTCGTACTGCTGGTGGATTAGCTGTGAGTAATGTGACGATGGAAGTAATTCAAGATTTGACTTGTTCAATGCTATTGTTTGGAGAACCACATACTTGATATCCTCCCGACGCTGCTATGCCCAAAGCAGCACGGGATTCCCTTTTCATGTCGCACAGCGAAACATCACTGATAGGGAGTTTTTGCTACCTCTTGCTTCTTGACATCAGTTTGTGGATATAGTCAAATTGTGTATCTTTATAGATAGCTTTTACTAAATCTTATTTTAATCTAAATCTGGATAATTGTCATTCGTATTATCACCTATTTTTTGAACTGTTTGATTGAAATGAAAATCTGTAATTATACTATTGCTACTCAGATAAAAGTTTGTTTATCATAGTAAACGTAAAGCAAACAGCTATAAAACTTATATTCCGCCTATCTGACACAGAGAGCTTTTTTTCTAAAAGCCTTGCTATATCTGATTTGAAAAATAGTCAAAATTCTCATCAGAATATCCGGAATGTGGGATAAAACCATTGTAAATTATTACTGTATACACACTAACTAATTGTTAGTGATTTATCTTTATGGGACTTTGAACGAACACATCCAGAAAATTGAACTATAAATAGGGCTGATTAAATCTCAAAGCATTGACAGATAAAGGCAAATGCCTTTTTAGGTCTAAAAAAGTGCCAGCTTTTTGGTCTCTAGAGCTGCAAAAAGTTAGCATTTTAATCGGGCCAGGACGAAAAAATCAAGGGAAAATTCTTCCCACTAACTCCTCTATGATTCCTATTTATCCTGACTCCTGACTCCTGACTCCTACCCTCACCCATAAGACTTTTTCAGCAAACCCTAAATATACCTGAACAGCCAAGTTATAGGTAAAATCTAACTTTACCGCTTAATTTGCTGAGTATTTTTACTTTTTGCATAACTGAGATACACCCTAGAAGTATCTAGTAGAAGAACAAACAAAACTATTATTCTCACATCTACACTATGAACGAACTTCAGCTTGACCCCAACACTCAACTCGTAACAGTTAACGATCCTTCACCCTCCATTTCAGTGTTATGGGACCGCGCAGTCCAACAAGCAGTCATTAATAGTAGAGTAGGTCCAACCGTCGCCTCCCGTGCCTATTCTATGGTACATACAGCCATCTATGATGCTTGGGCAGCTTACGATCCATTAGCAGTAGGAACTCAGTTAGGAGACGATCTACAACGTCCTGAATCTGAAAATACAGAAGCTAATAAAGCTGAAGCAATGAGTTTTTCTGCTTACCGGGTGCTGACAGATTTATTCCCGGAGGAAGTAGAAATTTTCAATGATGTGATGGAAACTCTAGGATTAGACCCCAATAATACTACTACCGATACTACTACTCCTGCTGGCATTGGTAATGTTTCCGGTCAAGCACTATTAGCATTCCGTCATAATGATGGTTCTAACCAAGAAGGAAATGACCCCAATGGTGATGGTACTCCTTACTCCGATATCAGTGGTTATCAACCTCAAAATCCTGCTGGAGACCCTATTGACATAGAATTTTGGACTCCCGAAAACGTTCCTATTGACGATCCTAATGGTCGAGTCCAAAACTTCCTGACTCCACAGTGGGGTAATGTAACACCCTTTGGCCTCAAATCAGGTGAAGAATTACGACCAGTAGCACCAGAACCATTTTTGCTAGTAGATGGTGAGGTAGATTTGGATGCAGGTACAATTACTTTGGCAGACCAGTCTGTAGTTCCAATTAGTCAAGATATTATTGGCACTATTATCAATCCTGAATTTATTGCCCAAACAGAACAGGTAGTTAATTTTAGTGCCAACTTGACAGACGAACAAAAGTTAATTGCAGAATTTTGGGAAGATGGCGGTGGTACATCCTTCCCACCAGGAACCTGGATGAGTTTCGGTCAATTTGTTTCTGCTAGAGATGAGCATACATTAGATCAGGACGTCGAACTATTCTTTAATTTAGGTAACGCGGTATTTGATGCTGGTGTTGCTACTTGGGAAGCTAAAGTCTTCTACGACTATGCTCGTCCAGTCCGTACAGTCCGCGAATTAGGCGAACAGGGTTTGATTGGGGAATTTAATGAAGAGCTTGGTGGCTATGCTATTGAAGCTTGGGCAGGTCCTGGAGAAGGAACTCAAACAATTCTTGCAACTGATTTTCTCACCTATCAAACTCCTGGTAGTGATCCTTCTCCTCCTTTTGCTGAATATGTTTCTGGTCATAGCACTTTCAGCGCTGCTGGTGCAGAAATTCTCCAACGGTTTACTGGTGATGATGAGTTTGGGGCTTCGGTAACTTTTGCTCCTGGTGAGTCTCGTTTTGAACCTGGAGTGACACCAACAGAAACTGTAACTCTGGAGTGGGAAACTTTCAGCGAAGCTTCTGATGAAGCTGGTTTTTCTCGTCTTTACGGAGGTATTCACTTTGAGGATGGCGATGTCAATGGTAGGTCTCTTGGGCGACAGGTAGCGGGAGAAGTTTGGGAAGAAGCTCAGTCTCTACTTACCCCCAATAAGATAATGGGTACAAATGGAGATGATGAGTTAATCGGAACTGATGCTAGTGAATACATACATAGTGGGCGTGGAAATGATATTATCGAAGGTTTGGATGGTAATGATTTAATTCATTCCGGCAAAGGTGACGATATAATTAATGCTGGTGGAGGTCGGGATATTATTGGTGCTGATAAAGGTGATGATATTATTACTGGTGGAACTGGTGCAGATATGTTTGACTTCCGACCTGATTATGGGAATGATATTATCACTGATTTTGAAGACGGAATTGATTTGATTCGTTTAAGGAGTGGTCTAGAGTTCGAGGATTTGACAATTGCTCAGGTAGGCAGCGATACTAGCATTACTGGTGAGGAACTTTCTATTACTTTACAGGGTGTAGCGGCAAGCGATATTGGTAGTGATGATTTTGTCGAGATTTTGGCTTAAGCAACAACTTAAAGAACCTGCGAGAAGCAAAATTTTTTTTGAAATTAAAATTATCAAAAATGCCGAGATATGGCGCTACGCATAAGTCAAAAGTTAAAAGTTAAAAGTTAAAAGTTAAAAGTCAAAAGCAATCTATGACTGAGTTTTAAGATTTACCAATGTTCTCATATCAAATCCGCTTGATTCGGTATAAAAAAATATTTCATCTTCAATCATTGCCAAATATTTTTCAATTCTCTTCCATCCTTACCCCTGTAGGGGCGAATGGCCATTCGCCCCTACAATATCTAAAATTACACCAATGCTACCGGATTTGATATAACCTATTTGCCTAGTTCTATAGGTTTCATCAGTTGAATAAAAATACTACTTTTGTAGGGACGTTTAATCGAACGTCCCTACTTTCCTCTATGAAAACCCCTAGTAAGTGCAGGGAGGATTTGAAAGACTATGTTAAGTATATTAACTCAATCGGATCATCAATTCAAACACATAGTATTATAGAAATAAAATTCGTATGCTAATGATTTAGTTGCCATTAACAACCTTTATAGGAGGCTTTTGATTCAGAATAAGTATAGGAAATCAAGATAGATTTTCTGACAATTTTTCATACCTGGAGTATGATTAATATTAAGTATATTGAGTGTATCAGTTTAGCTGAAAAAAGGAATAAAAGGCTTAATAACTTTTAGTATTAAAATTGCGACTAATGATTAGCAATAATCTCCTTTTTTCAGGTTGGGAGGCATCTATGAAATCTACAAGTAAACAAATCATAATCACTGATTCCTATAAGCAACAAATTTACAGAGAAGAAGAAAGAATTTATAATCACTTTTTGAAGTTGGTTTCGATTGAATCAATCGAGCAAATAATTGAGCGATTTCGGAAACTATTTTTGCAATCTTCTCCATACCAAACTCCAGAAATATCGACGGCACTGGAGATAATTGTACAATTCCCTGAATGTGAAGAAAAATTTAACTACATCCTGAACCGTTGCTGTTATATTTTAATTAACCATCAGCAACAAAATCAAGATAAAAAAAATGTTTTAGAAAAATTGATTCAGTTGTTTAGTCAAGCAACCTCTAAATCTGACTATTCTAATTATATCTCTCGCCAAACACACAAAATATTAGAACTTGTCAGAGGTTTTACTCATAGTCAACAATACTTGAGCTTAAAACGTTTGGCAGCGGTGATGAATCAAGGATTTGAAAGTAAGAGTCGCAACAGCTTAAATCAACCTTTGAAAATTATTATTCCCCGCTATCCTTATCTATATAACTATTTGTTATTAACTCCAAATAGTAGTAGCGAATATCAAGAAGCAATCATCAAACTGCAAGAGCAAAAACAGCAAAAATTTGAAATTAATTTATCCCGCTATATAACTAATCAAGCTAGACTAGAACTTTGCCAATTTCCTAGATTACAATCACTTAAACAATTACAATATATCAAAAATCCTACCTTATTATCTAATAATGAACTATTATTATCTATCAAACAATTTGTGGGTAAAGTAGAAGGTAGGGAGACTTACCGAGATTATGCTAAACGATTTTTAACTTATACAACAATACCTCAACCATATCACTGTTTTAAAGATAGTTTTTATGAATATCTAAGTACATCCTTTGATGTGGAATCCCAACAAATTCGAGTTAGGTTTAAGGAACAACTCTATAAGCATTTACAAAATGTTATGTCTGAGAATGACGATCAGGTCTTCAATGAATTTTTAATGAGGAAGACTTGCAGCAAAATGTTGAGTTTTTTAATTGTTAATAATCAAACACAGCTACAACATTTTTTGTTTGTTAACCTGATTGGTAATTTAGGACCGATTATAACAACAGGATTACTACTAAAAATATTATTAGTTTGTCAACAGGTCAGACCAGGTTTAGAACAACGATTTGCAATATTGTTTAACCACTACGAATCTTCTACACAAAAACAAGTTCAATGGTTAGTCAAAGCACTAGAAAATATGCAAGTAGCCTTAAGTACAAATTTTGGTAGAATCGACCTTTCTTTTATTCATTAAAAAAAGCAATCAGCAGTCAGCGGTCAGCAGTCAGCAGTAAAAGTTTAGAAGGATATTTGACCCCTCCGCACACCAACAGGTTTATAGAAACCGGGGATTTAAACTCTGAGCTGCTAAAAGCTGAATCGCGCAGTTACGAATCAGGAGGCTAAGTGTTTGCGTAGCATTCCATCAGGAAATACCAAAGTTAATGATATAGCTAAGAAATAACTTGATTAGGACATAGGCTGACTATAAATTTTATACCAATTCCCATGCATTATTGCTATACTTGGGCTGTACTTCAGTTATTAACTAATCATAACAATCTGAATCATTTTTTTGCTAATTTTAGCTAGTTTAATGTTAATTATTCTTATGTTTGCTTCTCCGGTAGGGAAGTTGCACCGGCAAAAATGCGTTTTCCGTTCCGGAATGCTCCGCAAACATGTTGCGCAGCAAAACGTCCCTACACTCCCCTACTCAACAAAATGTAGAAAAGTTTTTGAGAAATGGTATTAGACTAGGAAATGTTTTTATAACTATTCCCTATTCCCTATTCCCTATTCCCTATTCCCTGTTCCCTGTTCCCTATTTTTTACTATAAATCAAACAGATTTTTGAGACGATTTCTGACCCAAACTACAGGATTTTTATCATCTTCTTCTGCATCAACTAATCCCAATGTTCTAAGTTCATTTTGGCGTTCAGATAATTCTTCTTGATGTTTAGCCAACTCTTGCACAATTACTTCTGCTAATTCTGGATTTTCATGCAATATTTTTTCAAAGCCTTTTTTATGAATAGCAAATAAAATAGTATCTTCAATTGCCCTAACAGAAGCTGTACGAGGAATACCTAGCATTAAAGCTAATTCTCCGAAAAATTTTCCAGCTTTTAGAGTAGTCAAATGTTTATTAATTTTTTCTACAAAAACCTCTACTGAACCAGAAAGAATAATATAAAAAGTATCACCAGGATCTCCTTCATGGAATAAAAAATTTAATGGCTTGAGACGTTTTCTATATCCTATTTCTATTAGTTTTCTTAACTCCACATCAGTAAAGTTTTCAAAATAAGTAACTTGCATTAATAAATCTCTAGCTGATAGAGGTTTATTAGGTGTAGACTGATGATTTTTTAACCCATGAAGAACAGTATTTTGAGATGATTCTAAATTTTGGGAATTATGTGGATTATGAAGATATATATTAAAATGATCCCAAGGAATTAAAATACCTTGTTTATGCAAATTATGCTGAATTATAAACCGTAAAGAACTCATATAAATTGGTTCATTATAGATTTCATTTACCCAGACCCATAATTGAAATTTAAAAGCATTATCTTGAAACCCTAAAAACAAAACTTTTGGAGGTGGTTCTCCTAATACTGCTGGTTCCATATAAGCTGACATTAATATAGCTTCCGTAACTAATACTGGGTCACTATCATCAGAAACAAAAACATCAACTTCAATTCGACCTTTAAAATTATCGTAGGTTAAGTTATGTATTTTTCCTTCTATTAACATTCCATTAGGAATAATTACATGACTATCTTTTAATGTTCTAATTCTAGTTGAACGTAAACCAATTTCTTCTACAAAACCTAAATCATTATCTAATTCAATAAAATCTCCTATTTTTATTGGTCTTTCTATTAGTACATTCAAACCACTAATAAAGTTTTTAGTAATATTCTGAAATCCTAAACCAATACCTACGCCCAAACCTCCAGCTAAAACTGCTAATGAGGAGACATTAAAGCCTTGTGTTTGGAGAATAATTATTATACCAAGGGTGCTGAGTCCATAGCTAAATATTGTAGATATTGCCTCTCGGTTAGCTTTATCTATTCCTAGTTTTACTAATAAAACTTTTTTGAGTAAATTTTTGAATAGTCTACCTAAGAGCAGGACGATTATTAAATATATACCTAATTGGAAAAGTAAGCTCAAAGATATATAAGTATCTCCGATAAAAAGTAGAGGAGTTGTAAAAATTTGAGCTATATTTACTAATAATTTTTGTATTGCTTCAAGCATAGAGTGTTAAAATTTTGTCTGTAGCAACTATACTGTTTCACGGAAGTAAAAAGTAAAAAGTCATGCATTAAGACTTTATAGACTCTAAACTTTTATGCCACAGTTATTTCAGGAAATTATTTCACATTTAAAGTTTTAAACTATTTGTGACATCTTGAAAGTGTATTGGTATAGATTCTAATTATTTTATGTTATGGGGAGTAATATCTCATAATTACAGCAGTTTTGGAATTAATGAGGTACAAAGTTTTACGAGTTTAGGTATGGAGGGAATAGAAATTAGTGTTAAACTGTACCTCACTATCCTCAAAAGTTCTATAATCATGTTTTTATTGAACTTTACTTACTGCTTATAGTAGTACAACTGACGGGTTCATTAATTGATAATGAATAATAGATAATTACCTCAAGGAAAACCGTAAGGGAATTGATAATGAATAATAGATAATTACCTCAAGGAAAACCGTAAGGGAATTGAATATAAGGAAATATTATTTCTTTTTTCCTTAAGCGTCAATCCTCTCCCTTTGAGAGAGAGGTAATTATTAATTATTAATTGTTAATTATTAATTGCTGAACTACTCCCTAATAAAAAGATTAAAAACCCAGTTCATTAGAGAAACTGGGTTTTAATGCAATTAATTATTTAGGGGAAAAGTTATCATCAAAAAAGATAACTAATTGTCTTTTTTCGGACTCACAATATACTCAGATGAAACCTGTTCAACTTTTCCTAATTTTACCAATGCCTGATAAAATATAGCTGAAACTTCAGCACGAGTAGCAGGTTGATTTAGATTTAAAGTTGTCACATCTGGATGATTTACTACTAATCCAGCAGCAGTTGTGGCAGCTATTTTTTCTTGAGCCCAATCAGGTATTTCTTCCTTGTCTTTGTAAATACTTAAAACCTCATCGGGATTAGATGGAATTTCCAGATTTAAGCCAGTAGCTAAAGAAATTAATACCTCTAATCTTGATACTTTTTGTTCTGGGCGAAAAACATTCCCTGGATACCCACTTAAAAAACCTGATTTAGTAGCTATTTGAATTTCGTTTTGAGCAATAGAATCTGCTTTTACATCTTCATAATTAACAGACTTTCTGGTTGATTTTTCCTCAAATACTTTAGGAATATGACTGGCAAATTCAGCTCGCGTGATAGATTGATTTGGCTCGAATTTATCATTATCAATCTGAGCAATAAGATTACTTTCTGCTAAAGGTTGAATGAAATTACTTGCCCAAAAACTATCAGGAACATCAGAAAATTTAACCGTGTCAGTAGGAGATATTTCAGGGGATGGCACTTCTGTAGTCACTAGCGGACTTTCAGGAGTTTCTACCTTTGGCGGAGAAGAAGTTTCTGTTGCTTTGGGCGACTCAGGAGTTTCTACCTTTGGCGGAGAAGAAGTTTCTGTTGCTTTGGGCGACTCAGGAGTTTCTACCTTTGGCGGAGAAGAAGTTTCTGTTGCTTTGGGCGACTCTGTTGTTGGGGTAGGAATAGGAGGTGCCACAGGTAAAGTCTCAGTTGCTATGGGAGAATCTACAACTTCCGGTGATATAGTAGATGGAGATTCAGATAACATCTTGCCAATACCTAATGCTGCTAAATTCTTAGCAATTTCTGGAGCAGCTTTTTGATTAGTTGTTTTTGGCGGTTTGGTTAATTGGGGTTTTGTCTCAGTCTTTGTCTTGACTTTATCTAAACCCTGAATATTTGGCTCTAACTCCTCAGCAGTATTAGTAATAGGAGTCAAAGCAGCTAGACTTGTTCCTAATTCTTCAGAAGTTAGAGATGTTCGATCCATCTTTGATGCTGACTCACCAGTAGGAGTCTTAAGTTGAGGTATGCCTAAGCTAAAGATTGACTCTTCAGCAGCAATATTGGGACTATCAACAGTTTCAGGTAGAGATGTAGAAACCATAGGTTTAGAAAGTAGATTAAACCCATTATTTTCTCTAGTTGTTGCCCAGAAAAATATGCTGCCAAAAGTCGCTAAGGCTACAAATATTGCAATCCACTCATCACGTTCTACTGGCCTTGGCCGTGATGGTGGTTTTATCGGTGTATTTGTCATGGCTATTCTATATTATATAGCGACAGCTCTAGATTAGAGTGACATACTCCCACGCCAACCTTAAGGTATGGCGTGGGCTTCTCGTTTCCCTGCCCTGCTATTGCATCGGGCTCCACGAGCTTTAAGGACGGAATGCCCTACCGCCCTGTTTTTTATATTTATCGCCGCGTTTACATCACGGTCTATTACTATGCCACAGTGCGGACAAGAATGGGTTCTTTGCGACAATTCTTTAGGGACTTTTTCACCACAATTTGAGCAATCTTGGCTGGTATTTTTGGGGTTTACTGCTATAGTTTTCTGTCCAGCATTTGCGGCTTTGACAGTAAGAATAGACAAGAATTGTCCCCATCCAGCATCATTAATTGATTTACTCAATCTGGTTTTTGCCAACCCCTTAATATTTAAGTTTGCCTCCGGCACGCCGCTCCGCGTCTACGTGGGCAATAATATCAGCTTTTGATAATAATTCATTGGCTGTTTTGAAATGAAAATATTTTCGCTTATCGGCAGCTTTTTTGTGTTGTTTGGCTACAGCTTTAAAAGCTTTTAACCATCTTTTGCTGCCCTTCTTCTTACGAGATAAACGTTTTTGTAAGGTTTTTAGTCGATGCAGAGATTTTCGATAGTATTGAGGACTTGGAACCGATTCTCCTTCACTTGTTACCAATAAATCTTTTAACCCCATGTCAATTCCTAGAGTATTTTCTGATGTGGGTTTGACATCAGAATTCAACTTAGGAACCGACTTGTCTTCTAGGGATAGCGTAACATAATAACCATCAGCTTTGCGACTAATAGTAACAGTTTTAATTTGAAAACCATTGGGTAACAGTCGATGTTTAATTAACTTTACTTTACCAATTTTGGGTAAATTAATCCTATTTCCCTCAATGCAATCTTGCTTGATTTGGGGATAAGTAAAGCTCCGATAACGTCCTTTTCCTTTAAATCTAGGTTTACCTAATCGCTGCCCGTTTTTATCTACCTTAAACCACCTATCAAAGGCAAGTTTTACCCGTTTTATGCAATCTTGCAAAACCTGAGAATGAATTAACTTATATTCAGGAAATTTATCTTTGGTATTTACCAAATCTTTTTTCTGGGAATAATAATCTGGATTATCTCTTAGTTGAGGGATTGGCATCACCAAGGGACAAGCGTTAACCGGACAGCGATTTTATGACCACCATGAGAACCGCTCCCCTAGTCGATAGTTGTACTGCCGACGCAACAAGTCCAACCACAATTCTATTGTGGCTATCTGGTCTTTGTTGGGTCTAAGCTTGTATTGGTAAGCAGTTCGCATATCTGCTTTAACTTGTTGTGGGTTTTTATTATAACACCAATTTTTCCATAAGACAACTATTATGCAACCAGATTTTGTATCAAGGGGTCGTTCGGTGTCAGATTTAAAGGCCCATTTAATCTTGACAACCAAGTACAGGAAAGATGTTTTTACAGCATCAATGCTGACTCGCTTAAATGAAATTTTGGAAGAATTATTAATTAGATGGGAATGCAAATTAATAGAATTTAATGGTGAAGAAAACCATGTTCATATTTTGTTTCAGTATCATCCCAGCGTGATGTTGAGCAAGCTAGTCAATAATATAAAAACAGTTACGAGCCGACGGTTAAGAAAAGAATTTGCAGAACAAATTAATGCTGTTTACTGGAAAGATGTTTTCTGGAATGGTTCTTATTTTATTGCTTCTTGTGGCGGGGTAACAATTTCTACTTTGAAAAAGTACATTGAGAATCAGAAAACTCCAGAGTAATATGGTTAATTAAGTAGGCATCGAGCCTACTTAATTAACCGCCGATTCAACTCAATATTAGGAATTAAAAAATGGTCATCATTGCAGTGCAGTGTCTAGACTAAAATTGTGGTTTAGGAGCGAGCAACCTAAAACAGCAAGAATTAAACTTTTGACTGTTGACTTCTGCTAATGATTACCGAATAATTAATAATTATTAATTAAATACCTTGGTTAAAAGCTTCCCCCCCATAGGGAAAAAAAGTGCTAGGATATTTCCTTATATTCAATTCCCTCAAGGTTTTAACTAGAGGTAATTATCAATTATCCATTATTAATTATCCATTAATGAATAAACCATTAATTATTGGTCACCGAGGTGCATCTGGCTTGGTGAAGTTTGAAAATACTTTAGAATCTTTTGCTAAAGCCATTGAGTTAGGTGTTTCAATGGTAGAGTTTGATGTGAGAAAAACTCAGGATAATTTATTTGTTGTCTTTCACGATGAATCAATTGATGGGATCAAAGTTAGGGATTTGACTTATCAACAACTTTTAGATATTTCTCGGCAAAAAGGTTTTGAAGTTCCATTAGTAGAAGATGTGCTGAAGTTGTGTCGGGGAAAAATAAAACTTGATATTGAATTGAAAGAAGCGGGATATGAATTGGAGATAGTTAATTTAGTCAAAAAATATTTAGATTATCAAGATTATGTGATTAAATCTTTTCTTGATGCTGCGATTATTGCTGTTAAAAAAGCTGATAATAAAATTACAACTGGGTTGTTATTAGGATTTGGAAAATCCCAAAATTTAATCCCTAGTCGATTATCAGCAATTTTTCCAGAATTTCGTTTATTTACAACTAAAGCTGATTTTGTTTCCCCTAATTATCAGTTAATAAAATTCGGTTTTGCGTGGCGGATGAAACTGATGAATAAGAATATCTATGTTTGGACGGTTAATGATGAAAAATTAATGGCTGAAATTGTTAATAAAGGAGCCTTTGCGTTAATTACAGACAGACCAGATTTAGCTTTGAAATTATTTGATAGAAATTAGTTTGTAGTAGGGCTTTAGCCCGATATATCTTGTGGCTAGCTCAATACTACAAACTTTAATTATCAGTATTCAACTGGAAATCATATAACATATTTTTTTCTATTTACTATTATTGCGTTGTTTCAAACGCTGTTTATTATCGATCATAATATTTTCAAAATAACAAAAAGAGCCATTCATAACTAAGAAGCTCTTGTAAAAATAGCTTAATTTTAAATAAAGTCCTGATAATCTTTGAAGTAGTGAGCAATTATCAGGACTTTGTTGTGAAAAGTTTGTTTAACTTAAGCCTTTTTGGATAATTTCTTTTTGGATAAAATACCTGCACCAGCAAATAAACCTAAACCAAGTATAGAAGAAGGTTCAGGTACAGTCTCAGATAAAACATCACTGCCAAGGTAATCCGTAGTAGAAAAGACAGCACCAGAGAATTGAGCTGTAAATGTCTCACCAGCTTCAAGCTGTGCCTTAATTGTACTTGCTAATGTATCGTTAAATTGAAGTGTTATGTTACCTGCACCATAACTTTCATCGCCATCTGCACTGAAAAATGTTCCATAGAGGATTACATCTAAAGATGCATTCTCTCCACTCTGAATAACTTCTCCTAAAGAAGCTTCCTGTAGTTTAAATTCATTACCACCACCAAAATCTATGAATTTCTCAGGTGCTGAAAATGGAGCAAATTCTACAGGTCCTTCAATAGTTGTGCTTATACCAGCAAATTGATTAAAACTTCCTGTTGCAGTAATAGGGCTAAGAAAAAGAGTGCTTGGGTTTGGATTGAAATTCAGGTAGTCTTCTGTAATTTCAGCAACACCGAGACCAGCAAATTGAAATTCCCCAATTAGAGCAGCAGCATTAGCAGTACCACCAGTAGTCATTACGCTAACAGATGCAGCTGCAGCAGTTAAACCAGCAAAGAATTTAGAGTTAACAATGTTATTGATCATGGTTTTTGTTTATGTTGGTGTAATTAGTTACTTTTAAAATTAAAGTAGGCTATATTTTAGTAACATCCAACTTTTATGTTGTAGATGAACCGCCTGCTTTCTTGTATCTATTTTGATATATTTTCAAACTTTTATACTGTGATAAAAATCATAAAAATCAATGATCTTAATTACTGCTTTTTAAATCAAATAATGAATTAAGTATAGACAAATATTATAAAAGCTTTGCTATCAAAGGCTTTTAGAGAAATAAGATTTTACTTTCACACTGTATCGGAACTGCCAGAAAATAGTATGACTCGTGTAAGTACTTAATTTATATGTGATTTATTTTACTTAATAATATAGTGATATTCGGTAGGCCAAAAAATCTCATTCCAGTTTAAGTGCGGAATATAAATTAGTAATATTTACTACTTTGTACGCAAAAGGAGGCGATCGCATCAGAAATTCAGACATCTATTAAAAATGTAGGTTGGGTAGAACGATAGTGAAACCCAAAACAGACAAAAAACAACAACCAAGAGTAGGCGCGTGTTCAGACTAAAATTGTGTGTTAGGAGCGAGCAACGAGGGAAGACCTCTCCCCCAACCCCTCTCCTGCTCTTGAGAGGGGAGAAATGCCCCCAACGCTAGCAGGGAAGGGGGTTGGGGGGTTAGGTTTTTTAACCCACATTTTCAAGCTAGACACGCTACTACTAGACCGACACACCTTAAATAGTGCAATAGTAGGGGCGGGTTTCCCCGTTAAATTAACGCGAGCTTTCACCTAAAGTTAGATAAACCCGCCCCCCAATGATGCAGGGCACCATTTTAGATTTGTTGGTCTACTACAATACTAATTTTGTGCATTAATATCATTGGGGGTGAATTTTTTAATTTAATACGGAACCCACACCTACTATTAAAATTATTTAGTTAAGCAGGAAAATAATCAATGCCTTGGCTTTTTTTCGCTACTTCAGTAGCTTTTCTTCAATCTATGAAAGATGTTTATAATAAGACACAACTAAAAAATTTTGATGAGTATATTATTGGATGTAGTCTGACATTTTTTACCTCTTTATTTTTAAGTCCCCTATTATTTTTAATTGACATTCCTCAGTTAGGAAATAATTTTTGGTTAGCTCTATCAGTTGGTAGTTCTTTGAACGCGATCGCCTACATCCTTTACCTCAGAGCTATTAAAATTTCTGACTTATCAATTATTGCTCCTGTCACCACTTTTAGTCCCTTATTTTTGTTAGTAACTTCCCCATTAATTATCGGAGAATTTCCTCAACCACTGGGTATGACTGGTGTATTATTAATTGTAGTAGGTTCCTATCTATTAAATATTAAAGAGAAACAGAAAGGATATTTAGCTCCTTTTAGAGCAATAATTACTAATAAAGGTTCACGACTAGCTCTGTTAGTAGCTTTTATTTGGAGTATTAGCGCTAATTTTGATAAAATAGGTGTGCAAAATTCTTCACCTATTTTTTGGGGAATTTCCGTCTTTTTCACCATATCAATTTTGCTGTTACCTATTGTTTTATATAAATCACATCAGAATCTATATAAACCTAAAACTGGTGGCTGGAAATTAGCAGTCTATGGTATGATTAATTCCGTTGCAATGGGATGTCAAATGATATCCATAAATCTTACCTTTGTTGCCTATGTAATTTCTGTTAAAAGAACAAGTGCATTATTTAGCGTTATTTTGGGAAAAATAATTCTCAAAGAAAAAGGCATCAAAGAACGATTATTAGGTGCAGCAATTATGGTATCAGGAGTATTTTTAATTACTATTTCTCAACTTAAATAATCATGACTTATACAGAAACCGGGTTTATGAACTAAAATTTGCAATATCAACTATTAAATTAGGCTAATAAACCCGGTTTCTTAGTTGGGGTGCGTATGTTCTAATAATAAAAAACATGACTTTTGATTTACAGACAAGATTACAAAATCATCTAAAAGAAATAGTGCGCGATCGCGACCCATATTTTTCATCAATAGGACATTTTTATGTCAGACAATATATTTATCAGGAATTATCACAGTTCGGAAATGTAGAAATTGATGAATTTCAAGTTACAGGCAAAAATCATCAAAATTTAATCTTGAATTTACCTTCTTTGAACAACAATAAAACACGAGAATTACCACCAATATTAATTGGCGCTCATTATGACACAGTACCAGGTACAGCAGGAGCAGATGATAATGGTACTGGAGTAGCAGTTTTACTAGAATTAGCTAGAGAATTTTCTTCTCAACCTTTTAAATATCCAGTTAGTTTAGTTGCCTTTGATATGGAAGAATATGGATTATTAGGAAGTGAACATTATGCAGAAAAACTCAAACAAAAACAACAACAACTTAGACTAATGATATCTCTAGAAATGCTTGGTTATTGTGACTCTAATCCCAATTCTCAAAGTTATCCTCCTGGATTAAAATATTTTTATCCAAACCAGGGTAATTTTATTGCATTAATTGGTAATTTATTGACTGTTATTGATATGTTCCAAATGAGTATAAATATCAATAAAATAGGAACTAATTGTCAGTGCTTGCCAGTACCAAATAGAGGTTTAATTGTTCCCGATACCCGTCGCAGTGACCATGCACCATTTTGGGATAGAGGATATAAAGCTATAATGATTACCGATACTGCAAATATGCGAAATCCTAATTATCATCAAAACAGTGATACTCTTGAAACTTTAGATTTAGATTTTCTCACAGGAGTCTGTCAAGGATTAATCACCGCTATAAGAAGTATTTTTTAATTAATGGATAATTGATAATTACCTCCAGGAAAACTTTAGTTGACTGAATATAAGGAAATCTTATTTCTTTTTTTCTCTTTTTTTATCCTAAAAATGAAAGGTTTTAGACCTTTATCTTTAGGTAAATCAGAAAGTAGACAAAATTATAAGTATTCAGGTATTAGCTGTCAGCTATCGGCTTTTGAAAGTAATAATTTACTAAGATTAACTGATGATATTTTTCTTGATATTTCACTTCTTGGAGACTAATTACTATTGCCAAAATAATGAGTTAAGAACTCATAAATGATAGATGACGGCTAAATCCTTACACAAAATCTAAAAATTATAAATTATAGTTATGCAGAGAAAATCTCAGTTTCCCAAGATATTATTAGGATTAATTTTTGTGATTATCGGAAGTTACCAAAACTTAGCATTTGCCAAGAACAACTCAAATAAATTGAGCAAAAAAAACTAATAATTGCCCAACTAACCAACAACAACCAAACTTTTTAGTATTTGGAGAATGAAAGGTTTTATATCTTTATTTTCATATAAATCATAAACTAGACAAAATTTGAAAATTATAAATTATAGTTATGCAGAGAAAATCTCAGTTTGCCAAGATATTATTAGGATTAATTTTTGTGATTATCGGAAGTTACCCAAAGTTAGCATTTGCAAATAACAATTCAACTAAATTCAGCCAACAAAAAACTCATAATTGCCCAACTAACCAACAACAACCAAACTTTTTAGTATTTGGAGAATGAAAGGTTTTATATCTTTATTTTCATATAAATCATAAACTAGACAAAATTTGAAAATTATAAATTATAGTTATGCAGAGAAAATCTCAGTTTGCCAAGATATTATTAGGATTAATTTTTGTGATTATCGGAAGTTACCCAAAGTTAGCATTTGCAAATAACAATTCAACTAAATTCAGCCAACAAAAAACTCATAATTGCCCAACTAACCAACAACAACCAAACTTTTTAGTATTTGGAGGAGGTGGTACTAAAGAACAAAATGAAATTGCCATTGAAAAAAATGTACTTTACTTTCAACGTACCCTAGAAAAAATGGGATATAACCCATTTTCAGCCTCAATATTTTTTGCTAATGGCAATGATGGAAAAGCAACAATTCGCTATCTTGAAAAACTAGGAAAGCAGAAATTTAAAGTACCAGAAATTCCTGATGTTCAAGGTAAAGCTACTTTCACAAATCTCCAGAATTGGTTCCAAAAAACTGGAGAACAAATTTCTAGACAACCCATATTTTTTTACTTTACAGGTCATGGAATTGAAAACCCAAATAATTCTAATAACAACGCTCTAATGCTTTGGGAAAATGAAGCTCTAACAGTTCAGGAATTATCACAAATGTTAGATAAATTACCCCAAGATACTCCAGTAGTAACAATGATGGCTCAATGTTTTTCCGGGTCATTTGCTAATATTATTTATCAAGGAGGCGACCCTAATAAACCTGTAGCACTTCAGACTCGTTGTGGCTTTTTTGCTACTATAAAAACTTTACCTTCAGTAGGTTGTACTCCAGAAGTAAACGAAGCAGATTATAAAGATTATAGTTCCAGTTTTTTTGCCGGATTAAGTGGTTATAGTCGTACTGGTAAAAGGGTGACTTCAGCAGATTATAATCGAGATGGAAAAATTAGTTATGCTGAAGCTCATAGCTTTGCAAAAGTAGATGAAGAAACAATTGATTTGCCTGTTTCAACTTCAGAAGTATGGTTACAAAATCAGGCAACTAATGCTGATATTGAATTAATCTGGGAACAACCAATTATTAATCTTTTATCTAAAGCAAGACCAGAACAACAATATGTAGTTAAATCAATAGTCAAAATGTTTAACTTAGACTTTCAAAAATCTTACATAGAAAATGGTTTAGGAAGTATAACAGAACAAGAAATTAATAATCAAATTGAACGAGCATATTTTCTCCGCTTAGGAATGGAATTAATTAATATTGGTGTAGAACAAAAGATTAGATATGATTCAGATAAAGAAGCGATCGCTATCCTGGAGCGTCTAATCAAATGTGAAGCAGGTTCGTGGGAAGAGGGTTACTTTCTTAAGTAGGGGAGTAGGGGAGTAGGGGAGTAGGTAGGGACGTTTTGCTGCGCAACATGGAAAGCGGAGCATTCCGGAACGGAAAACGCATTTTTGCCTGTGCAACGTCCGTATGGGAGTAATTTTTTTGCTCAACTCTTGTGTTTCCCAAAATGCTAACTTTTTGATTTTTCGGGAACCGTGCATAAAGCAGCTCAAAACTAGGTACTTTTTCCCGACTTAAAAAGGCTAAAACCTTTATCTGTAAATACTTTGAGATTTAATCAGTAATATCAAATCCGGTAGTATCGGTAGAATTCTTGCCCCGTAGGGGTTTGGTCTCCAAACCCTCTCCAAACCCTCCATAAACTAGGAGTTTTCGCTCTTTTCTGATGGTAGAATTATATCACTTCCGTTCCCCAGCGGATTTGATATAAGCCATAATTAATATTACAGCGCTTTTCAGATGGATCAACCACATCGTCACAACCAAAACCTTGTAGGGACGTTCCATGGAACCTCCCTACTGTGGTCTACTCAAATCAAAACTGCTGTAAACAAAAAAATGTATCAAACCTATTCATTATGACTCCTGACTCCTTTGATATTTAATTAGGAATTACGCAGAGGTACTATAATATAGAACCCCTGAAGGGATATATTTAAAATTAGAGATTGAGAGTAGGGGAGTAGGGGAGTGGGGGTAGGGACGTTGCATAAGGGCGTCCGTACGGGAGTGTGGAGAGATGGGGAGATGGGGAGATGGGGTGTATTAGATATCTGCCACTCATCCAATCATCAAATCAATTATTACCCATTTTTTATCAATTAATTCTCCCTCCGACCTATTTTCTGGAGATACGCTTAGGGCTTCTATAGAGTCAAAAAACTATAACGTTATAGTTTTAAACACTATATACATCGTATGTGCATAAGTCCTATTAATCTAACAATAAGCTCCCACTACCACCAGAAGGTTCATCCCTAATCATATTTTCCAACTCAAACGTATACAACTCATAAATATCATCAACAACATCATTAGGATCGTCAAACACATCCTCACTTGCATCAAACTCTACTTGACCACTACTACTAGCAACCTTCAGATTTTTAATAGGTGTAATACCAGCTTTAATCACTTCCGCATCAGGTAACTCCCGTCTGAAAGCCAAACTAAAATCAAATTCTTTGACTAAACTCTCAAAATAATTAACATTTTGCCCACTGCTATAACGCTTCTGCAACTTATTAAAATCAAAAGTCTCACCACCAGAAATACTATCAGTATCACCACCAGACTCAGTTTCACTTCCCGCCTCAAGATTACCACCACATAAAGGTTTATTCCGACTACCTAACCCATGAGTACCAACTACCCGACCATTGCTATCAAACACAGGTCCTCCACTCATACCAGCAGCAGTTTCATCAGTATAAAAAATACTATAACCCTGATGCTGAGGAGCAGCATTAATTTTTCCCCTAACTGGACCCCAAGCTAAACGTCGTTGTCTGCGAGCCACTCTTTCACGACATCTACCTGTCTGCGGGTCTTGCTCTCTTTCCGGGTCAGGCCACCCAGAAATATAAACTCTGTCACTGAGGTTCACCTGACGTGAGTCTCCTAGGGGAGCAACTATATAATTATCTTTACTTTCAAATGTAACGATCGCCAAGTCGATACCCCTAACCTGATCTGTACCAACAGTATAATCGACTATATTAGTATTAAGAATAAAGCGATCGCGACAACCAAATCTCACTAATACTGTGAATTTTGGGCTACCTTTTAAAGGACACCCTCTACCATCATTAACATCTCTAACAGTATGAACCTCGCCATCATAAGTTCTAATTCCATAGTATGGCTTCCCTTGTGATTTTTGCCAATAATCTTTGTTGTCTAGGTGTCTTTGTAAAAAATTATGGGCGACAGTTAGGACATAATATTTATTTCCTTTTTTAGCAATAATTACCCCTGAACCTGGATTCCAAATACCTGATTTTCGTAATGGATTATTACGATTTTCTTCTAAGTCTTCTCGTAATTTAGGAGTTAATGCTGGAGCAATTAATACAGTTGTTTGTCTAGCAATAGAATTAATTTCTTCTATTGAAAGTTGAGCTAAAGCAGGAGTTGATGCTAGACAACTAAACAATATGCCACCTAAAAAAATAGATAATTTTTTGGTTGTTTCTATCAATAAAAATAGCATTTAAAATTAACTCTTATAAAAAATTTTACCGAATTATTAATTATTAATAATTAATAGTTAAATAATATCATGTCCGTTGGTATCGTTTGGGTAAAAGTTAGCGTGGATATTTACAGGAAATTTAAGTTTTTTTCTGGCTCAATTGCCTTCCTGTTTGTTGCCTTTTGCCTGTTGCCTGTTGCCTACTTTTTCTATACAATACCGATGCTACCTGACATGATATAATTCGCGTCTTGAAGCCTCCCCTTTTAAGGGAAAAAAAGTTCTCTTGAATTTCCTGAACTTCAATTCCGTAACAGTTTTAACCAGAGGTAATTATCAATTATCCATTATCCATTATCCATTAATGAAAAGCTATTTAGGATTGCTATGATATCGTCTTTATCGGAAGAATTAGTATCTATAAATATAAATTCAGAGCAGGACTTACAGAAAGATACTATATATAGATATTAAAACCATATATATAGTTTATGACACTATATATATGGTTTCTGCGTAAGTCCTCAAAGAAAATTAAAAGTATGGATAAATGCTGATATGAATAATCATAGCAATTTCTTTATTCATTCAAAAGCTGGGAGCTGACCACTAATAGCTGTTTGCAAAGTGTTCTGACACGGAAATGCCTAAATATTTTCTGATATTTCCTAGTCTAATAAAATACTCCCTGCACCACCTGATGGTTCATCCCTTGTAACATTTTCTAGTTTAAAATTAAAAAGTTCATAGATATTTTCTATCCTATCATTAGGGTCTTCAAAACCTCCCTCTTTTGTTTGATTTGGATTAACCAATTCAGGTGTTTTATTTTGAGTCATCAATTCAGGATTTTCTAGTATTGTTATATCTGAATTTCTCGACCTAGAATTTTCTATTTGGCTACTTATATCAGGAATCTTAACTTGAGGAACTTTTGTTATTTCTGATTGAATTATCCTTTGTGAAGGACCCTCCAATTTAAAAGATAATTTCATTCCTACCTGATTAATCAACCTTTGAGAATAATTAACATTTTGGGCACTGCTATAATTTTTCTGTAAATCATAAATTGAATTAGAACTATTATCCAAGTCTAATCTAGAATTATTTTGATTCTTATTTGAGTCATTCTCTAAATTATTTTGAGATACAAATTCTGGAAAACCTGGGAAATCATTTTTGCTCTTTTTTTCTTCATTTGTTGACCAAGTATTGTCAGACTCAAACTCCCCAAAATCCTTCCAATCATTTTCTGCCTCCAATTGATTTTTTGAAGAGGAATTATTATTAGATATAGAATTATATATTTGTCCGCAAATAGGTTTATTTGTGGAACCACGACCGTGAATTCCAACTACCTCTCCACGACTATTAAATACAGGACCACCACTCATCCCTGGACGAGTATAATCTGTATAATATAAACCATAACCATTATCTTTTTCACTAACAGGAATAGAAGCTTTTAATGGTCCCCATGCTAGGTGTCTTTGCCTTTCAGGTACAGGATCTTTACAAATTATTTTTCCTTGCGAATCTAATTGCATAGTTCCATCAATTTTTAGCTTAGGTTCTGCTTCAATTTTCGGCCAACCAGAAATATAAACAATATCTTCTTCTTGTAATTTACTAGCATCTCCTAAGCTGGCAACAGGATAGTTTTTTTTACTTTCAAAACTAACTATTGCTAAATCATAACCATTTATTTTTTTGTTGTTAAAACAACCAAATCTTACTAAAGCCGTTTCTAATTTTTTATTTTTTATTGCTTCTAAGAATCTATTAGTACATTCTCTACCATCTTTTATTTTTGTAACCTTATGAACTTCTCTATCATTTGTTAATATCCCATAAGGTGCATTTTTATTTACTTGTTCTTGACTAAAGTTATGAGTTACTGTCAAAACATAGTATGTTTTACCTTCTTTAGCAATAATTACACCTGAACCTACCGTCCATCTTTCCACAGGTTTTCTATTTAATAAATCCTTTAATTCAGCTTTAGTTAACCTGGGAGCAATTAAAACAGTAGTTTGTTTAGCTATGGAGTTAATTTCTTCTACTCTTAACTTGGTAGGTACAGCATCTACGCCTTTACCAAAACTAACAATAATTCCAGCTATAGAAGTAATAAATATATTTCTAATGTTCATCATATTTGTTTTTACTCCTACTAATCATTTTTATGTCAAAAGATTCTCAAATAATTAGATATATCCAGAAAATAAACTTACTCTTTATTGAACTTAAGCAAAAGAAGTAAAAGTCACTAAAAAAATCATTTTTCGTATCTTTGGCTCGAAAATATGTTCCCCTACTCCCTACTCCCTACTCCCTCTTTTCTGGAGATACCTATTGAATTAATTACCATAAAAATTACCTAAAAATCAAGGTATAAAGCCTCTCCATTCATGGAGAAAAAAAGAGAAGAAAAAAACTTCCTTTTAGCAAATCCTTCTATTACAGAATAGGTAATTATTAATTATTGAAGAAGATTCAACTTAGGAATAGGAATTGCCCAACTAGCAACAAAAAATTCTTCCACTAGCTCTTCTGAAGGTTGACTACCATCAGAAAATCGATAAGCATCCAAACCACCAAAACCATATTTTGTCCGACCAATAATCCCAACCAACTCACCATCTTGATTCAAAACCGGACCTCCACTCATCCCAACTTCAATATCATTACTCATACCAATTTTGTAACCTTTCTCCAAGGGTAAATTCAGTACATGAATAACCTTTCCCTTAGTAAAATTATATGGTTTAATTCCTAAATCTATAGTCGGAATATAATTTACCGATTTTTGCTCATAATTAGGAAATCCAGTCACATAAACTTCCTCTCCTAAACTTAAATTAAAATTATCACTAACAACAGCAACTGGGTACTGATTATTTGTGGAAAATTTAACCACTGCCAAATCTATATCTCTAAAATTAAATCTACTATCTTTCTGGGCAGTATATTCTTTTCCATCTGAAGTTAAAACTACAAATTTTCCTTCTCGATCAGAATCAATTACATGGGCGCAAGTTAGTACAAAATAGTCACTTTCTACTTGATAAATAATCACCCCAGAACCAGCAATATTTTCTCCTAGTAATCTCACAGTAATAGGTTGGGCAAGCGCTTCCACAGCAGTATTTGACTTAAAAGCAGAAATTTCCTGAATTTGCTGAATATTAATTCCTTCCGGGGTGGATGCTAATGGTAAAATGCAAACTTCCAAAAAAGTTGGAATTATTGCCATTAAACTTATCAATTTTTTCATTTAATTAAATTATTATTTTGAGTCTAATTACTCCTCAATTTCCAGCTTTTTTTGTTCTTCAGTTATAGCTTCCTCTATCAACTTTTCCATATCCACTTCCAGTATTTTTTCCTGATTTACTGATGCTGCTTTTAAGCTATCATCAATAACTGCCAATTTTTCTACCCATTCATCTCCTTGATTTTTCACATCGACAAGATCTGTACTTTCAAATATTAAACTACTACTAGCATCGCCTTTCAGGGAGCTTACTAGACTAATCATAATTTTGCCGTTAGTACCTCTATTATTACTTCTGAGAGTCCACAACAAATTACTTGAATTACAAGCACCTGCTTTAGCGGCACAAACTACCGCCATACCATTAAGAATTCCTTCACTTAAAGGAGGCATTTTTGGTTTTCCTCCCCTGAGAAAATGCTGATTAAATCTATCTGTAACTGCCTGACATCTAACTTCTGGAGGATACTTTTCACCAAATTCTAATGAACCTGTCTGTGTCCATTGAATTAAAGGTCTATTAGCAGCTTTTTTCCAAAGTCCAATTATTTGACCTTGACGATTACGACGTGCTTGGTATATTGCTAACTCTGTTTGATTGTCTGGTGTACATTCAAACTTATATTTGTATGCGTAACGGCGACTAAAACGTATATTTTTAGGATGGACTGAATTTGTGGAAGTATTATCCAGCTCGTTACCAGAAGTATTCAATTGAGCTAATCTACTATTTAAGTTTGTAATTTTTGCCAAACTTGAATGTGCTTCTACTATGAGAATTTGAGCAGCGATCGCCACTACAGATAAAATAGGTAATATCTTTTTTTGTATCATAATTATTAATATTTTCTAAACATCAGCAGACTTTAGAAATTGCTTCCCATCGACTAATTAATATTCAAACTATTGAAATCAAGACTGTATTTTTCTGACTTACTTTCTCTTATAATAAAGTTCTAAATTATCTCCATGTTTATCACCTAAATAACTAATTTATCTTGATAATTTTTGGTTTTTAACAATCCCATAAACCTTTAAATTAGTTCAAACAATCACTTGCTTCTCGTTAATTATTGTAGTAGATAATTTATGCAGAAAATCAGTCCTAATACAGCCCTTTGCATAAAGTTACAGCTATTAGCAGTCAGCAAGAGTGCAATTAGAGCTTAACGAGCTTAAATGAATTTAATAGACTTTAACATCAAGGCAGACTACTTTTAGTAATATTTAATATCTGGCTCAATAAACGTTTAAACCTGCCCCAAAAAGAATAGCTAACATCCATTAGCTGACGGCTGTTTGAGCAGCATTATGTAGGAAATGCTTACTAAAGTTAAGTACAATAATTGAAGCAATAAACTTTGAGTAAATTATAACTTATTCTACTTACTATTGTTACTGTATTGATTAGTCGTGCAAAGTGCTATATATTTATAATTTGGCATTAAAATTAGCAACTCTGATTCGTACCTTTTCACAACCACCCAAAAGTTCAGGATAGTTAATGTTATTGTTCATGGTTAGAATATAGACTAACTTTGACTATTAACTTTAAGGATTTTTTACCAAAAGAGATAATTATCCATTAATGAACTCTGTTTAAACCTATACAACTTAAATATAAGAAGTGGCAATTGAACGAGTTGCTCTAAACAATAACCCTTAAATTAAATATAGCAAATGCCTAAATTTTACTTATATTAATTTTTAATTAAATAGGACTTATGCAGCAGACCATATATATAGAGTCACGAACTATAACGTTATAGTTTTTAAACTCTATATATAGTACCTTTGCGTAAGTCCTGTTAAAAAGTGATGAAACTATGAGAGTGCTTCCCATTGTTATAAGTTACAGTAACAGCAGGTTCCGAAATAACTAACGTACAACTGACTCTACAAACATTCCAGTAAACTTCGTATTAGTCATACTTTTGGATAACTACTAAATCCTAAGGTAGTCCTGCATAGTAATGGTAAGAATATATATTTTTTCCCACACTTTCCACACTCCCCACCTTTCCCACACTTCCCACACTTCCCACACTCCCTATACCATTACTATGCAACACAACCAATTCTAAATTCTTAACCGTCAATATATGTACCTCATAAGGCCCGAAAACTGCTGTAATTATTTTTGTCTCAATACATAAAAGTATATTTCTTTTCAGTTTTTGTTTTCAATTGTTATCCAAAAAATAATTGAGCCAAAAAATCTGTAAGTCTTACACAGTAAATAATACAGCCTTGATTTTTGTTTAGTTATTGTCTCAAAGTGTAAATAAATGTTACAATAATAGAGTTAAAGCGGTTTAACGGCTTGACATTCCCGAAAAGAGCCGTTAATGTAAGATACATACCCGGGTAAACAAGTTGACTGTCATATGCAAGACAAGCAAAAAGTTACATTATATATTCAACCAGAACTGCATCGCAAGCTCAAAATAAGAGCAGCAGTTGACTCGGAACCAATGTCATCAATAGCAGAAAGGGCTATCCTTTTCTATCTAGAAAACCCAGAAGTAGTTGATGACCTAAATTCAAAATATGGACAAACCCACCGGGTATACACTTGTCCAGAGTGTACAAGCTCAGTTGTAATCCGAGAAGGAGAACTGGTCTCCATCAAAAATCAGCCAAGTGTTTTGGCAGACAAAAATATCCCAGTTAATCAAACCGCAGAGTTAGGAAATTCTGAGGCTCAACCGGGAGAACAAGAGTTAGTCCCCTGCTAATTTTTGTTGTAGCGAAAAACTAAATCTGAATGACTAATTAATAGAGACAATAAAAAAATCTCTCAGAAGTCATAGTAGCAGGGAAAAAAACAAGATAAATTCACGCACTGTAAACTTTGTACCGTCTCTACTAGATCGAGGACTATGAAAGAAGAACTCAATATTCTAATCCAAGCTCAATATCCTCTGATCTACCTCGTAACCTCCGAGGAAGAGCGGTCAGAGCAGGCAATTGCAGCATTAGCTCAAGCCAAGTCCTCACGGAATGTGTTTGTTTGGACAGTGACTCACGGTATTGTAGAGTATGGCCAAAGCAAAAACACAACTCAGCATAATACAGTCTCACCAGAGGCAGCTATAGAGTGGGTAATCAGGCAGCGAGATCCTAATAGTGGTGCTGGAATATATGTATTCAAGGATTTACATCCATTTATTGATTCACCACCAGTTACCAGGTGGTTAAGAGATGCGATCGCTAGTTTTAAAGGTACAAATAAGACAATTATATTAATGTCTCCCATGCAGAATGTACCAATAGAGCTGGAAAAGGAAGTAGTTGTCCTTGACTTTCCACTGCCTGATATGAAGGACTTGAATCAAGTCCTGTCAAAACAATTAGAGCATAGTAAAAACCGTCGTATTTCCACAGAGACAAGAGAAAAGCTCCTGAAAGCAACTTTGGGTTTGACAAAAGATGAAGCAGAAAAAGTGTATCGTAAAGCCCAAGTAACAGCAGGACGCCTAACTGAAAAGGAAGTTGACATTGTACTTTCTGAGAAAAAACAGCTCATTAAGCGTAACGGCATTCTAGAGTATATAGAAGAGGATGAAACTATAGATGCTGTAGGTGGTCTAGAGGAACTGAAACGTTGGTTAAGGCAACGTTCCGATGCCTTCACAGAGCGCGCCAGAGAATATGGCTTACCTCAACCAAAAGGAATGTTAATCCTCGGAATACCTGGATGTGGCAAGTCTCTAATAGCAAAGACTACATCTCGTCTTTGGGGTCTACCTTTATTAAGGTTGGATATGGGACGGGTATACGATGGTTCAATGGTAGGGCGGTCAGAGGCTAACTTGCGAAATGCTCTCAAAACAGCCGAATCAATTTCACCTGCTATTCTATTTATAGATGAGTTGGATAAAGCCTTTGCAGGTAGTACAGGTTCAGCAGACTCTGATGGAGGTACTTCTAGTCGGATATTTGGTTCATTCTTAACTTGGATGCAGGAAAAAGTTTCTCCAGTGTTTGTAATGGCAACTGCTAACCGAGTAGAACGTCTACCAGGAGAGTTTTTGAGAAAAGGTAGATTTGATGAAATTTTCTTTGTAGATTTACCAAACAAAGAAGAACGCCAAGATATTTTCAAAATTCACCTAATAAAAAGACGTCGAGATATTGAACGCTTCGATCTGGATCAACTATCTAATGTATCCGATGGCTTTTCAGGTGCAGAAATAGAGCAAGCCATAATCGCTGCTATGTATGAAGCATTTGCTCAAAATAGAGAATTTACGCAGCTAGATATTATTGCCGCAATTAAATCTACACTACCGTTATCGAAGACCATGACAGAGCAAGTTACTGCTCTACGGGATTGGGCTAGACAACGTGCGCGGCCTGCTGCATCTTCAGTCGCCGAGTATCAAAGACTGGAGTTTTAAAAGCTTTCTCCTGGTCCAAACAGGAGTAAAGGCTAGTAAACAAGATAAAGTTGCTAGCAGTTTCTAAAAAAAACCACATCTCCTCAAAATCAATTTAATGATTATGAGTGGTGGTACTATTCCATAAAAACCGTTGTTGTTTCTGTTTTGATTTTAAATTTAGGAGGAAACCCAAATGTCTCACTTCAGCACACTGCGTACTAAGATTACTGACGCTGAAATCTTAAAAACTTCCCTGCGCGATCTGGGAGTTACAGTGAAAACTAATGCTGATGTTCGTGGCTACAATGGCCAACGTGTACGTTCCGATATCGTTGCTGTTCTCGAAGGTGAATATGATTTAGGTTGGTCTCGTAATAGCGATGGTTCTTTTGACTTAATCGCTGATTTATGGGGTGTTGCTAAGAAGCACAATCAAACTGAGTTGATCAATTCCATCAATCAGAAGTATGCCGTTAACAAAACCTTAGCTGCTGTTAAGCAACGTGGTCTACAAAACGCTAATGTCAAATTGGTAGTGCAGAAGTAATATATTTGCGCGTTCCCAAGTTTGCGGGTTAACCAAAATCGGGTTAGCCCGTTTTTTTAGCTATTTTGATTGGAACTTTGATTACAGCACTTTTTAGGATGGTGAAAAAACACTACTATCCACTCTAAACAAATACAATTATATTTGTATTGAACTAAAAAAAACTCTAGTATGATAGCTGTTGAGTTTAACAATCACAAGATACAATAAAGAGTGCTAATTTTCATGCAGACAGAAGCTTTCAGTGAGCTTTTTCCTTTATTTAAGGGAGCCAACCCAGAAACTTTGGAATGGCTCCTCTCTGTTGCAGTCAAACATGAGTATCCCTCAGACAGAGTAGTCTTAATGGAAGATGCTTGGGGTAATGCTGTTTATTTCCTGGTATCAGGCTGGGTCAAAGTCAGACGCAGGTTATCAGGGGACAACTCAGTTGCACTCGCTATTCTAGGGAGAGGAGATTTTTTTGGTGAAATGGCCATTCTAGATGAATCACCCCGCTCAAATGATGTTGTTGCCCTATCTCCAGTTCGTTTGATTAGTATTTCTGCTCAAAGATTTATTCAAACTCTCTTCAAAGACCCTCAGTTACATCACCGAATGCTCCAACTGATGGTTAAGCGTCTTAGGCAGACAAACGTTCGTTATCAACTGCGTCATAGACCTCCAGCAGTAAAACTTGCTAATACATTAGTAGAATTAGCGGAAAATTACGGTCAGACTACGGAAAAAACCTGTGAAATATTTAATATTTCTGACCAAGATTTAGCTGATGTAACAGATATCACAATTGAAGAAACTAGCAAAATTATGACTAAATTAGATACTAAGGGTTGGATTAGTAGAGACCCGGAACATCAGTTAATCCACTTACTTAATCTTAAACATTTAATGCATTTAGCTAGTCAGTAAACTAGGTTAATGATTTTTGATACAGTAATATTTTTGACAAGAAGTAAAAAATTAATTAAATTATAGCTATTTTTGTCGAAAAATTTACATTAAGAACTGATATATGCTCCGGTTTAATAATGGATAATTGATAATGGATAATTGATAATTACCTCTCCCTAAAACGGATTGGATTGAATAAAAGGAAAATTTTTTCTTGTTTCTCCACGGTGAGTGAGAGGCTTTATACCTTGATTTTTCGGTAATTAGTTATACTATTGCTTAGGAGTCAGGAGTCAGGAGTCAGAATTAAGGAGAAATAAAGAATTTGAATAGTATGAATTTTTCAATTTAGTATTCAATAGAAAACTTGTATGAAGAGGAAGTAATTTTACGATTACTATATAACCGGATTTTATATGAGATTAATATTATCTTAAAAAGAGAAATAAAATATATATACTTAAGTCACAATCAAATAGTTCATATCAAAAATAAATAACTATGACTGAAGCTAGAATAGTACCCCTCAGTCCCACAATTACAACGCCAGCAATTCAATATAAAGTATCTATGCCTCATCCAGAATCTCATCTGTTTGAGGTTAGTTTGTCTGTTAAAATTGAACAATTAACTTCCTCTTTATTACAAACTTCTAAAAAACTGGATTTAAAAATGCCAGTATGGACGCCAGGTTCTTACTTAGTTAGAGAATATGCTAAACATTTGCAAGATTTCTGTGCCTATAGTGAAAATGAACGACCTTTACCTTGGCAAAAACTGAGCAAAAATCATTGGCAAATAGAAACTTTGGGAGTTTCGGAAGTAATAGTTCAATACAGGATATTTGCTAATGAATTAACAGTTCGCACTAATCATTTAGATTCTACACATGGTTATTTTAATGGGGCAGCTTTGTTCTTTTATATTCCTGAATGTGAGAAAAATCCGATTAGGATAAAAGTTATTCCACCTAAATATGATTGGCAAGTAACCACATCTTTACCAAAGATTCCAGACACAGAAAATACCTTTGAAGCAGAAGATTTTGATACTTTAGTAGATAGTCCTTTTGAGATAGGTAGTCATCAATTATATCCATTTGAAGTACAAGGCAAAAAACATCAATTAGCTATTTGGGGTAAAGGTAATGCAGAACCAGAAAAACTAATTCCTGATATACAAAAAATTATTGAAGTAGAAGCAGATTTTTTTGGTGGTTTACCTTATGAAGAATATTTATTTCTGCTGCATATATCTGGAAAAGGTTTTGGTGGTTTAGAACATAAGTTTAGTTGTACTTTAAATTATCCGAGATTCGGTTTTAGGAATAAGGAAAAACGCGATCGCTTTATGCAGTTAGTTGCCCATGAATTTTTCCATTTATGGAATGTTAAGCGTATTCGACCTAAAGAATTAGAAGTTTTTGATTATCAACAGGAAAATTACACTCCTTCTCTCTGGTTTTCTGAAGGTACAACCAGTTATTATGACTTATTAATTCCTTTAAGAGCTGGTATTTATGATCTGAAAACTTTCTTAAAAGGATTAGGAAAAGAAATTACACTATTCCTAACAACAATAGGACGAAAAGTACAACCAGTAAGTGAGTCTAGTTTCGATGCTTGGATTAAATTATATCGTCGGGATGCTAATAGTAATAACTGTCAGATTTCTTATTATTTAAAGGGAGCAATGATATCTTTATTTCTTGATTTGTTAATCCGAGAAAAATATGAAAATCAATACTCACTGGATGATGTGATGCGCAAAATGTGGGATAAGTTTGGTAAGTCAGAAATAGGTTTTACTCCTGAACAATTAAAAGGTGTAATTGAAGAGGTGGCAGAATTAGATTTGGATGAATTCTTTGAGAGTTATATTGATGGTGTAGATGAGTTGCCTTTTGATGAATATCTTAGACATTTTGGCCTACGACTGAAAAAAGAAGATAATGAATGGCCTGATTTAGGTATGAATGTTGTTAGTGAGAATAACAAAGAAATAATTAAATTTGTTCAATATCAGGGGCCAGCACAGTTGGCTGGATTAAATGCAGGAGATGAGTTACTAGCAATAGATGGTTTTCGGGTAAATGCAGATAAGTTGAGCGATCGCCTGAAAGATTATCAACCAGGGGATGTTTTGGAAGTAACAGTTTTCCATCAAGATGAACTTATTACTCATCAAGTAACTTTGGCTCACCCTAGTCCCAGTCGTTACCAAGTTGTACCAGTGAAAAACCCTACGACAAAACAACAAGAAAATTTTGCTGGGTGGTTGGGAGTTTCATTAGAGTCTTTTTGATTAATGCACTACTATATTTTTCTTTGTTCCTTCTCATTTCAAAAGGTAGTAGAGAGTAGCTTACAAGGGTAAGTTTTTTACCTTTGGTGTAAAAGAAGTTTGGTGAGTGTGGGGAGACGGGGAAGTTGAGGGTATTTTTGTTGAAATTTTATACTGAATAAAAGTGGTTACTCATCCCTTTGTTAAAAATTTACCCCTATAAAGTAGTAAAGTAGGGAGTAGGGAAAACTCTTGCTCTTTATTTAATTTTCCTGTATAGCAAAATCTAGCTGTTCCCTAATTACAAAAAAATTTATATGGTGGTACATAGTAATAGTATAGGAAGTGTGGGAGGTTTAGGAAGTGGGGTAAGTGTGGGAAAAAAATATATATTCTCACGCCTTAGCGAGCAGGAGAACCAAAAGTTAATGTAGCAGTATTTTTTGAAACTTGTATCATCGGAAATATTTAAAAATTATCAACGATTGGATGATAACTATTAGCTTGATGATAGGTTAAAAGTTGAGCTATGAATAGCCAATAATTGAGGAAAAATCTATGGCAGTACAACCACCTCCACCCCCATCTATTACTCCACGTCAGATGAATTTGTTGCGGATTGTTGCTTATATGGCATGGTCGGATGGACAACTGGCGCAAGAGGAAGTCGATCTAATGTTGAAGCGCTTTAGTAGTTTATTTGCTACAGGAGATTCCCAACAACAACTTCAAGAGGAATTACGGGATTATCTCATGCAAAATATACCATTGGAGGAATCAATTCCCAAATTAGAAAGCGAACAAGAAAGAGAACTTGTACTAAAATTAGGTTATGAAGTAATTGCTTGTAGCGCTCGTACTCCTGATGAGCCAAATATTAATGAAGAGGAAGAAGTTGCTTATCAAAAATTAAAGCAGTTGCTTAATCTTTCACAGGATGTAGTAGAGCGTATAGAAACTGAGGCAAATACTGAAATTAATCAGCAAGAGGGAATAGTCGATATGATGACTCGTGGTCTACAGCAATTTATGCAAAATTAAATTGATTGATGGCAAATACAGTAACTTATTTATTGTTGCTTTTTTGACTAAAAAAATCAGGTCAATAGCTTTCCCTTGGATAGGGGATAATAAAGAATATTCGATTCAGCATTAATAGCTTCCCTATTCCATACAGGTAATGATAACTGTTAACTGATAACTGAAATGACCCTCTTTTACTTTTTTCAAATCAGAAAGTAATTGAGGGTTTATATTTTTATTGGATTTATATTTGATACTAAATTCGGTTTAGACAGAAACAATAGACTTGTCGCTTTATAAGGTAAAGTAAAAGTTAATAGGGTATTTGAGATGGGACAATGTTAGATATTAATCGGGTGCTAAAAGAAGACCGCCTATTAAGGTCATTGACTGGACGTGCGCCGTAAGGCATTCGATGAATTATTACAAGCTTTTTGTGTCCAACTTGAGTTGGAAGCGATACGGCTGGACTCTGGAATTTCTACCTGATGGCAGCATAATTTAATCAGTGAAAGCCAGAATTTTCCCATTTCATTTTCAGGTTTTATTTCGCGACAAGTCTAATATTTATGAACATAAACACCTTAAATTTATCAGAGGGTTCTCCTTTTTATCAAATCGTCCTACCGTCTATTGAGATAAACTTTATAGTACAATACAGTTCAGTTAAGGATTTTTTGAAGAGAGAAGAAGGAAAGTACATGAGTCTATAGATCAATATAGTTTACTTAAAGGAATTTTTTTGTAGTTATGTAATCTGAATAACTACTACAATTGTTCCATACCTTATGAGTGTTGGTCTGATCTAAACCGTATTTATTTATACTATCTATTTATATCAAATCCGCTTGCTTCGGACTGTTATAAGAAACCGGGTTTATGGGAGGTCGATATTAATATTTTAGGGGATTTGATACAAACCCGGTTTCTATGATTTCTATGCTTTTTTATACCGATACTACCGGATTTGATATTATGTAGCATTTCTCAAGTTTAGTGAGGTGAACTTGTGTTTATTATTTTCTCTTTTGAGTTAAGCTATTTCCTAAAACTTGCTGTTTTATCAAGATAAAAATGATAAGTATTTCAAAAATGTTTTTCTTGATATCAAAAAAATATCTGTCTTTCTTTATTATTGAAAATAAAATTTAATCTTCCGGCTTGAATTCTCGGATAATTAAAAATACAAAGACAGCTAAATTAAGTATAAAAATAGTCAATCTGATGAGAGAAAAATCATGTATTAATTCTTTGAATTCTAAAGGCAATGGTATCGCAACTAATCCTACAAAAAGAATCTTAGACCAGAATTTTTCATACCACAAACCAACCAAAGCAATAATTATCAAACTGCCATAAACTGCTGTAGAACGAGCCACCAACTTTAGACTAGGAATATCAGCATTTAGAATTGGCTTTAAGATTAATTCTATTGTCTTAAACTCCCCATTAATCAAATTAATTTCAGCCCAATTTACGAGGGTATCAAAATTTCTCCAGCTCCAGGCAGAAATTAAAGAAATTATCAACATGACAGTCGCAATAATTCCCTTATATAAAATAATGAATTTTAGACTGGTACGTTCTGGAGATTGAGTTTCCATAAAATTTCAAACTAAACAATTGAAAATTCTTGAAAATTTGAACACTAAATAAGGAGAGAGAAATTTCTCTCCCATTGAACAGAAAAATTGTAAGTATTGAGCTATTAGCAGTCATATCTCAACTTTTCCTGGGTCGTGCTGCTCAAAAAGATCCCTGAAAGTAATAACTTACTAAGTTTAACTGATGACCTTTTTCGTGTCGGACCTTTAATTCTCCTTGGAGACTAATTCCTTCTTCTAGCTGATGGCTGTTTTTGGCTGTCGCCGATATGAAACGCTGCGCCACATGTTTGCGGAGCATTCCCTATACGAAAAAACGCAGTTGCGACCCAGGAGGCTAGCTGACGGCTGAATGCTTATGAAAAATTTAACCTTATTTTTGAGCAATCATACCTGTTTGACGAGCATAAGCAAAAAGACCTCCAGCATCAATCACTGGTCTTACTTCTCCCAAAGATTTCAACTGATAAGTCTTACCAAGAGTATGATTAATTATTTGATTTTCTTCAAAATCAATAGTAACTTCCTGACCAGTTTCAAATAACTCACACAGGCGATCGCTAGATTCCCAAGGATATAGTTCTCCAGTCGCAGAACAATTACGGAAAAATATACGAGCATAAGATTGAGCCACTACTGCTTGAACACCAGAAGCACCTAGAGCAATAGGTGCGTGTTCCCGTGAAGAACCACAACCAAAATTTTCTCCACCCACAATAATTGGATATTGAGTTTTCATTTTTCCTGGTTCAATAAACTTACCGTAGCGGTCAGGCAAACCACACAAAGCATAACTTCCTAGCTTATCATATTCATCTGGTTTTGAAGGAACCAATGTTAGATACTCGGCGGGAATAATTTGGTCAGTATCTATATTGTCATCTAATACAAAGATTTTGCCACTTAGGGATTTGGCCATAGTTAATTTCCTGTTTTCCCTCTAATGCTGTCGCAAATTCTAGCATAAGACTTTTGACACTCCCATTGTCATCCTATAGAACCCCTGAATTGATCTTAAAATTATAGATTGAGAGTAGGGGAGTAGGGGAGTAGGGGAGTAGGGGAGTGTGGAGAGATGGGGAGATGGGGTGTATTAGATATCTCCAAAAATCCCATCAGCAAATCAATTCTTACCCATTTTTTATCAATTAATTCTCCTGATAACCTATTTTCTGGAGATACGCTTAGGGCTTCTATAAGACAAGTCAGAAGGCAGATAGGGGAGCCATCAAATTCGCGACTTACAGAAGTTAGAAGTAATCCCTGACTGAGTTTGACAAAAAAATTAGGTCTAGCTTCTTCTTGGAAAAAGGATCAAAAAAATCAACTTCAGGATTTTCTTGTCGGGTGCTTCAACAGGAGGTACTCAAATGAGTATTTATAAATCTTCTAACTTAATTTGCCTAATGCTATAGTTTTAGAGTTTCTTTAAAGTTTTGCTACAAAAAACTGTATGACAGGAAATTAGATATCTCTTCTTTTTCCCCTGCTAAATTTCTCTATTCTTGATAATTAGCTAGTCAGCGGTTCTATTGCGTATGTCGCAATAGGAATTTTTACTTAGTATTATCGGCAAAATTGTGTAGCAATACTATAAAGAAATAATCTTGAGTTTCTTTAAAGCATTGCTACAAAAAACTGTATGACAGGAAATTAGATATCTCTTCTTTTCCCGCTGCTACATTTCTCTATTCTTGATAATTAGCTAGTCAGCGGTTCTATTGCGTATATCGCAATAGAAATTTTTACTTAGTATTATCGGCGAAATTGTGTAGCAATACTATAAAGAAATAATCTTGAGACAGACTAAGAATTATATTCAATATTTGGGAACTATTAAATCAATACTATTAACTATCAATGGCCAATCAAACTAATGATATATTTACGCAAGCACGTCGGGGTAGCGTAGCAGCAATCATTCAAATTCTGAATGAACAGCTAGCTACATTAGATGTAAGAATTAGAGCTATATTTTCTGATGGTGTTTTGCAAGTTTTATGTGAAGCACCCCAAGTTCAACAGTTAGAAAAGTCTAATATTGTAGAAGAAGTTAAACAGACCCTTGAAGAAATTTCACCTCGTAATATTCAGCAAGTAAAAATCAATAGTAGAATTATCCAAGAACAAAAATTACTTTGGTTAGAGGATGTTACTAGAGATCCGGAAAATCAATTACTTTGGTCTCAAGAAATTACTTTGACTAAACCAAATATTTTCAAACAAATAGCAAATAATTTGCAGACAAATAAGCCTAAACCAACTAAAATACCTCTTTCTAAAACTGTTTATTCTACGGGAATGCCAAAGCAAAATCAATTCCAACCTGATGTAATAGGCATTTTTTTTCTGAGTATGCTGATGCTAACTTTAGGTATTCAAGTTAATAGATGGTTCAACCACTCCGAGATAGATAAAATAACAGCTTCAGAAAATACACTTTCCCAGTCTCCATCTCCTACTAATAAAAAATCTGTAGAAGATACTCAAACTAAGTCAAAAGCAGCTTTTACTCAAGCAGTGCGACTTGCTCAAAAAGCTGTTGCTGATGGTAAAATAGCTCAGTCTCAAGAAGAGTGGGTGGCGATCGCCAAGACATGGCAACAAGCAGCAGAACTAATGACCTCTGTTTCACCTAGTTATTCACGGTATGATGTGGCCGTGAATAGAGCTGAACTTTATCAAAAAAATAGTGAAATTGCCAAAAAAGAGGCAGAGAAAAGAGAAGAAAAAGAAAGTTAAAAATCAAAAGTCAAAAGTCAAAAGTTAAGATTTTAGACGTCTCAAACTCCAAAGGAAAAGTTAAAAGTTAAAGGTCAAAAGTCAAATTTTAGAGGTTTTCAAGGCCAACCGAGAGGTTTCAAACCCGTGAAAACTGATAAATGATAACTGAATTTACCTTGTACATCATTTGCCCGAAATATCTTGTAACTGATAACTTGATATCTCCTTGACAACTGACAACTGACAACTGATAAATTTTAACTTTTATAGCAGTCGAAGCAAAGGGGGCGGAGAGTTATAAATCCTAAAACCCTTTGATAGTATGCTGTTCCCTATTCCCTATTCCCTATTCCCTATTCCCTAGCGCGTAGCGCTATAACTGATCACTGAAATACTATGCTCACTAAAAAAGCTTCTAAGCCCCTTCGTTGGCAACGCACCCAATATTCTCCCCTGACCAGACAAATAGATGTTTTTAGTGCCGCCGGAAAATTTTTTTTGTTTTTATGGTGGGATAATCTACTTCAAAATAAATCTCCCTCTATAAGAAAACGACGTGCTCAGTGGTTAGTGAAGACTATGCTAAATTTAGGTCCAACTTTCATTAAAATAGGTCAATCTCTATCTACACGAGCTGATATATTACCCAAGGAATATGTAGAGGAGCTAGGAAAATTACAAGACCAAGTGCCTCCTTTTGAGACTACAGAGGCGATCGGTATTGTTGAGTCGGAACTTGGTAACTCTCTTTATTCTCTGTATCGAGATTTTCAGGAACGCCCTATTGCTGCAGCGAGTCTTGGACAAGTACATAAAGCTAATTTACAAACGGGTGAGGAAGTTGTAGTTAAAATACAACGTCCTGGATTAAAACCTTTATTTGACTTAGACGTGAAAGCTGTTAAAAATGTTATCCGTTTCTGTCAAAAATATTTTGCTTGGGCTAAGAGGTATGATTTAGATGCTATTTATTATGATTTTTTTACCATTCTTTATCAAGAAATTGACTATGTGAATGAGGGGAAAAATGCTGACCGTTTTCGGGAAAATTTTAAAGGATATCCTGAAATAATAGTACCTCGTGTTTATTGGACTCACACTACAGAAAAAGTTATAACTCTTGAGTATTTACCGGGAATCAAAATTAACGATAGGGTGCGAATAGAAGCTTGTAATCTTAATCCAAAGCAGATTAATCAAATAGGAGTTTGTTGTTATTTAAAGCAGTTATTATTGGATGGTTTTTTTCAAGCTGACCCTCATCCAGGAAATTTAGCAGTTAGTTTAGATGGTGAAGTAATTTTTTATGATTTTGGCATGATGGCTGAGGTAAAGTCTTTGACTAAAGACCAAATGATTAAAACATTTTTTGCTGTCTTAAGAAAAGATGTTGACCAGGTGTTGAATACTTTAGTTACTATTGGTTTAATTGAACCAATGCCGGATATGATGCCTGTCAAAAGATTGGTTAATTTTTTATTGGAAAATTTCACTGATAAACCTGTAGATTTTTATAATTTTGATGAGGTAAAGGAAGAAATTTATTTATTATTTGAGCAACAACCATTTCGTCTACCTTCTCAAATGACTTTTATTCTTAAATCATTAACTACTCTAGATGGTATTGCTAGAGAACTTGACCCTGAGTATAGTTTAGTTAGTTGTTCTCAACCTTTTGTCAAAAGTTTAACTGTTGCTCAAGGTAGAAGTAGGATGGTAGGTGAACTGGCAAAACAGACAAGAGATTTTATTAAATATAAGTTACAACAACCTAGTAAAAGTGAAATTTTAATCCAACAACTAGAAACAAAAATTGAGGATGGGGAAATTCAATTTCGGGTACGTTCTATTGAAAACGATCGGTTATTAAAACGGATTAATTTGGCTTTAAAAACTTTGATTTTTTCTTGTATAACTGGTTTTACTTTTCTATCAGGTTCTGTTTTATTGACGGGGGGTTATATAGAAGGTGCAATTATTGTTTTTGCCTTATCAGCGTTGGGATTGATATTAATGTTCAAGTCAGGGCTTCAGTTATCTGTTAGAGAAAAATTAGATAAAATGGCAGAGAAGTAAAATGGTAGAAAAGTAAATTGGCTTTTTCAGTTTGTTTAAAGTAGCTTGGGTTGAGGAATGAAACCAAACATTAGAGCTGTATATAGTAATAAGCTTCTTACTCCCAAATAGCACCAAACAGTTAATCTATATTGCTTACTTTTGTGGTGGCGATAGTTACTAAATCTATAGAAAAGTATTCCTTGACTTAGTTTTAATTAAGTGTTACCTTAACGGGGTGAACTACAACACCCTCTATCCCATTGCTAAAAGCGTTTGGGACTGCTTTTCGTATCGGTGTTTAAACTTCCATTGACATCAGCATTGTATTTGACACCATTTTTGTTGCTTTATAAAGTCCTCTTTTCACTCGTTTACCGCTAAATCCGTGTTTGACACCTTTTTGATAAACTGGTAAGTCGTCCCAGTCTAAAAAACTAGCAATTGAAGTATAACTTTCTTCATCAATTATGACTTTGATTCCTACTAATTTGGCTTTGTACTTTAGTTGTTAAATTAACTTAAAAAAAGGAATTTGAACAAAATTTTGATTGTTTTTTTTGCCAAGATTTATGCCTTGTTTCCAGTTAGGATTATTTCCTATTACTAAAACTCCTATGTGATATTCGATCAGATGATTAATAATATATCTGCTAGTCTTATGCAAATAATCATCAATCTTTAAATTTCTTTTTGTCGATAATCTTTTGATTCGATTACTACTTTTAGTCTCCTTTAATTCTGACTGTAGTTTTCCCTTTTTCTTGTTATAGAATTGATTAATTGATTTGACTGGTCTGCCGTTAATAATTTTGTGATTAAAGCCCATATTCCGCAGGACAAAATGTAGTGCATTACAGATGGGAAAACTTGAGTAAGTATTTAGGACTTGCTGATTAAATCCCAAAGATAAAGGTATTAGCCTTTTTTAGCTTGAAAAAAGTACCTGGTTTTCGGCTCTTCATGCACGGTTCCCGAAAAATCAAAAAGTTAGCATGAAAGGCAGACAAGATTTGATATCTCCACACTTCCTACACTTTTCACCCTGACTATTCCCTACTCCCTACCTCACCAAAAAGACTTTCCAAAAGCAAACCCTATTTAGACTTATGACTAAATTAACTCAAACGTTATAGATAATGATAAGATCCAAGACGTTCATATAGTTTTCTTGACTTATAAGTAGAAATGTCTCCAGAACAATTTTTATCATCCAGTGTTTGGCGTACCAGAATGAAGACTTACTTTAAACTTATGGATGTGGATAAAAATGGGGTTTTAACTCTCTCCGACTTTGAAGAAATTGCAAATCGTTTAATTCAACTTCAAAATGATTCTTCAAAGAATGAAGAAATTCGCGATATGTGTCATTCTCTATTTCAGTATTTCATTGCTGGAGGGGAACCAGTTGATAGTAATACTCGAATTACCGAAGAAGATTTGATTGCTAAAGTTGCAAAGACTGTATCCTTGATTGAATCACCAGATAAAATACTGGAAGTAGCCAGACGTAAAAACGAAATTTTCTTCGATATCATTGACACCGATCATTCTGGGCAAATATCTCGTGAAGAGTACCGAAAGTACCTAGCAGTATACACTGGCTCACAACAGCCTGACCATGCTGACCAAGCTTTTGATAGTATTGACTTAGATAAGTCAGGTTCCATCAGTCGAGAGGAATTTGTCGAAGCTCACAGACTCTACTGGTTTGAAATTGGGGATGATAAAGACAATTCTCCCCTTCCCTATGGAGTATTAGTAGATTCATAGAACTTTAGTAATGATAAACAAGTAGCAGTTTTGGTCGGAATATTTCTCAAGGAAAGAAGTTATACCGACCTACCTAACTATCTCCATAGAACTACTAAAGTATTTTGTCAAATATTATTTTGACCAAGAAATAAGGTCTCAAGTCTCCTCTTTCAAGGGGATAAAAAAGGAAATTTCGGATTTCAAACCTCCAACTTTAGCAGGAGATAATAATAACTGATAACTGATAACTGATAACTGAAATGACTTCTGTTAGTTGGAAGTGCTGATAGTAAATGATAGTAATAGCAAAAAGTTACCAATATTTTTTATATTACTAATTTCCTCTTTGCCTCAAAGAAATACTTGCTTAATTTTCTCTATACTACTTTCAGAGGTTTAATTATTAATGAATAAGCAAGATATAATTGAACAATTATCTCTAGTTAAACATATCGAAGGAGGTTATTTTAAAGAAACCTACCGTTCCGATCTAACTATAAATACTGACAGAGAGGGAGGTGAAAGAAAGTTACTTACTTCCATTTATTATATGCTCACTGATGACTGCCCAATTAACTACTTCAATAAGAATAAATCAGATATTATTCATTATTTTCACGCTGGTTCTCCCATAACTTATTTAACTGTTGACCCAGAGGGAAAATTGTCAAAATTCAAACTTGGCTTTGATGTTACTCAAGGTCACACTCCTCAACTATTAGTACAAGGAGGTTGTTGGAAAACAGCAATACTTGAAGAGGGTGAATTTAGTTTACTTGGGGAAGCTGTTGCTCCAGGATTTGAATACATAGATATGGAAATGGCTAAACCTGATTCTTTTAAGGCTAGTTTTCCGAATTTGTGGGATGAACTATCACCTTATATCAAACAGTAAATTTGAATTTCTGCTAATTTGAAATTTGTTAAACCTAGGGGAAGTTTGTTCTACTTAGTAGGTTTGTCGAAAGGTTGTCTGATTCTTTTCAATTTCTGAAAAAATCAAGACAAAAATTACCAGTAGGTTGAGCTTCACTACCTCGTAAAACCCAGGTTACTAAACTACAATCACAAAACATTTCATTTTCTCAAGCTCTAAAAAATTTCCCCGGTGGAAAGGAAAATGAGGTTGCATCCTCAAATAAACTCTGATACAATTATGTTACTTGTGCTTACTCGCCCATGCGCTAGACTTTTTATTCAACGCAAAAAATATTAAAGTAGAAAGAAAAAAATAAGCGCGATCGCCAGGAGGAAACAAAAGGAAATCCTCTCAGATACCCAAATAGTCATTACGGAAAAATCAAGGTATAAAGCCTTTCCTGTTAAGGAGAAAAAAGTGCTAGGATATTTCCTTTATTAATTATCAATTATCAATTAATGAATAAGTCCTTTAGTTAATCCATAGAAATGTGCCAACCCTACCTCTATATGATGAGAACAGAAAAATTAATCATTCACAGGCACAAATTTTCATTTTCTAAAGCTCTAAAAAATTGCCCGCGCCAAGAGGAAAAAAAGCTTGCATCCTCAAATAAACTCTGATACAATTATGTTATTTGGTGTCACTCTCCCATACGCTAGACTTTTTATTCAACGCAAAAAATATTAAAGTAGAAAGAAAAAAATAAGCGCGATCGCCACTAGAAAGGAAAAGGAAATCCTCTGAGATAGGCAAATAGTAATTACTCACTCTTTTAGTTAATCGAGAGAAATATACCGATCCTACCTCTATAGGATGAGAATAGAAAAATTTCTCCTTCACAGACACAGATTGTCATTTTCTCAAGCTCTAAAAAATTGCCCCCGTAGAAAGGAAAATTAGGTTGCATTCTCAAACCAACTCTGATACAATTATGTTATTGGGTGGCACTCGCCCATACGCTAGACTTTTTATTCAACGCAAGAAATATTAAAGTAGAAAGAAAAAAATAAGCGCGATCGCTCAACTCACTCTTTTAGTTAAAATTTCCACCCCTAAAATTAAATACCGAGAATAAAATATTTAGAGCTTGCTGAAAAGGTCTTTTTTTAAGGAGTAGGGGAGTAGGGGAGGAGTAATTTTTTTCCCAACTCTTGCTGAAAATAGGCTCATTTTTGAACATTAAGTAGGTCAAAACCTGATACTTTTTAGCAACCAAAAAAGGCTACAACCTTTATATGTAATCCTTACAGATTTAATCAGCAAGACCTATATTGTATATCCCCCAAAAAGGGGATAAAATATTGCACTTAACGAGAAAAGTTATTTAGCAAACTCAGACTGAATTTTTTCTACTTCCAGAGAGCGACCAATTAACACCAACTTAGTTTCCTTAATCTCTTCTTTTTGCCAAAGACGGTCATAAAAATAATCAAAGCGATCGCCTACCCCTTGTAAAACCAAACGCATAGACTTATTTGGCACTGCCACAAAACCCTTAACCCGATAAATCTCATAATTTGCCACTAAACCCTTCAACTTTTCAACCAACTCTTTCGGTTCAAACTCTTGCTCTAAAATTAAATTTACAGAATTAACTTCATCATCATGTTCGTGTTCTTCCTCCGTATCATGGTGACTAGGACGAGAATCTAAATTATCCTCAACAGCAGCATTAAAACCCAACAATAAATCTGGATTAATTTCCCCTCCAATACAAGGAACTATCTTAACAGTTTTAGGCAACTGTTCCTTCAAGCAATTTTGCACCTTATTAGAAATAGCTTCATCCACCATATCAACCTTAGTTAATAACACCAAATCAGCACAAGCTAACTGGTCTTCAAATAACTCCTCAATAGGTGTTTCATGGTCTAAATTTGGGTCAGCTTGACGTTGAGCTTCCAAAGCATCAATATCACCAACTAAACTACCATTTGCCACTGCCTCACAATCAACAACAGTCACAACACCATCCACCGTAGCAGAAGTCTTAATTTCCGGCCAACGAAATGCTTGTACCAAAGGTTTTGGTAATGCTAACCCAGAAGTTTCTATCAAAATAGAATCAATTTTTTCTCGACGTTTTAATAGTTCTTGCATAGTCGGAAAAAATTCTTCTTGCACAGTGCAACAAAGACAACCATTCGTTAGTTCAACAATATTATTATTAACATCTTCATCATCACAAACTTGACAGGAACGTAATAATTCTCCATCTATACCAACTTCACCAAATTCATTTACCAAAACCGCAATGCGACGACCTTGATTATTTTGTAATAAATGGCGAATTGTCGTAGTTTTACCACTACCAAGAAAACCTGTAATTACAGTAACTGGAATTTTAGCACTCATAATTTTATTATTTTAGGGAATAGGGATTTATTAATGGATAATGGATAATTAATAATTGATAATTACCCCTCCCTTTTAGGCAAAGGATTTACTAAAAGGAAAAAATTGATTTTTTTCCCTTTCAAGGAGAGGCTTTAAAGCAGAATTATTTAATTATTAATTATTTTGTACCTCATAACTTCGGAATCTGGTGTTAATAAGGTTGCTATATTTCTTAAGTTTCTGGAAAAGTTAACGGTGGAACTCTTGCCAAAACACCTTTTTTGAGTTTTTCAGGTCGTTCCGACCAAGACAATAATCCATCAGGTTTAGAATAATAAAGACTTGCACATTCTAATATTGCTTCTGACATTTCAGAAATAGTTTCAGTTTGATAAGGTATATCTCCAAATACATAAGTATGCTTACCAGGAGCAGCAAAAGAAACAGCACAAAAGTGACTACAAGCACTCATACATTCTACTGGTTTGATAGAAAAGCTATTACTTAATTGCCAATTTTGATGATGTTGGGAAACTTGTTCCAGTAGTTTTTCTCCCCCACTAATACCTTGTCTTTTTCCATCTTGCCAAACACTGGCGCAAGTAGTACAAACAAATAGAATATGTGACGTTGACATTTTATTTTTTTTTTGATAATTTGTAGGAATCAATTGAATTGTGGTACAGCAATTCTCATACATAAATTACTCAGGTGAAAATTTTAGCTTTTATTGTTCCTCTAGTTTGATTTTTGGATGACTGTAGTTCGTCAAGTCTTAGTGTAGAAAATCTATTTTTCCTAATATTATTTAAGAGTAATCTGTTCAAAAACTTCACAGTCACTTGGGGTGTGTAAAATTGATTGGAGTTTCATCGCGATTCAATTAAATAAAATATACAACCTAAAACTTTCTTCAATAAAGACCTTCACAAGGAATATAAAGGAAAAAAATAACTACCTTGCGGATTTTAGCTATCATAGCTAAGACCTTTGTTAACGAAGTTATAAGTTGTTTTTGTAATGAGGATTTTGAGAAACCTTCCAAAAAAATTGTGCTTGAAAATTCAGGGTTTTAGAAAAAATTATTTTGACAAATTCAGAGTAATTCAGAGTAATTCAGAGTAATTAATTAGGTGAAATAGAGTAACTACTCAAGGGTTAATAAAATACTTCTTTCTATCTCCTTAATCCTCAAATCATGCTGTCATTCAGAAAAGCTAAAATAAATGTACCTGACTAACTTGAAAAGTATTATCTGAGCTACAATATAGCATTTGTGAAAAACACCACTCCAATAGCACTTATGGCTAAACCTAAAAAACGGATTAAAGCCAAGAATTGATTTTGCCAATAATTACTAACTAATTCAGTAAACTTCATTGCCAATAATGCTATGAATAATTGAATAGCAGTAAAGCCTATCAAATATGCTAATAATGGTGTCATTTCTGCACCAATAATTGCTTCTCCATAAGCATAACCATGAAATATGCCAGCAATACCAGCAAAAATAATTAGTAATAAAGTATTTAGCTTTTGTTTAAAAGCTAACATTACACCAAAAACAACTACTGAAAAGGCGATCGCTATTTCTGTTAAAGGCAAATCAATACTGAGAAGATGAATACCTGTTCCTAGCATTGCTGTAGCGAGAAAAGATGCTAATATTAATATACCATTAGGGATTGTTGCTGCTATTAATCCGACTGCCACCACAAAAGCCAAATGATCGATTCCAATTATGGGATGTCCCATACCGGAAAGTAAACCTTCCCAAAAATTAGCTGGTGTTATACCCCCCATTGGATGGTGAGCCATTGCTGATTCTACTGTGCTGAAGAAAATTAAACTTGCACAGGTAAATATTACAGTAGCCTTGATTGTCTTAAACTGATTTTCCGCCCTAAATTTTGTAGATTTGCTATGTTTATATATCATCCGTACCTCGCAGATGTATTGTCTTCATGATTTTGTTTTAATGTTGGTGGGCATTCTGGCTTCAATAAATTTTAGATTTTATATTTAAAAAATTAAAAATATAAAATTAAAATTATCTCACAGTTGCGGGACAGCGTTGGATTTGCACCAAACTTTCCCCCTTACGTCTAACGGCTGACCTCCGCTAGATCCAACATAGATTAGTTATCGTATCACAGTATTCCTCATCTGACTCAAATCACTTTTAATTTTTACAAAAATTTCCACATTTTATTCTGCAAAAATTTGTTCAAGCTAGGGCGTGTCATCAATTGAGAATTGAGAATTGAGAATAACGAGTAATTACTTTCCCGCACATTCACCGAATCAATAAGAGTCAGTTTTTCCAAGGAACTTCCCCTAATTATCTTGAAAAAACAGCTTCCACAAAGAGGTGGTTGTATGTATGCTGTAGGTGTCAACCTCTTTAATTGATGACACATCCTAGCAGATCATTTCAGTTATTAGTTAGCCTCCTTGTTGTGAATGTCGAAGGCTATTTTACGGATAATTAAACAAATCTACTTAGTTATTATGTAACATTAAAATTCCTCAAATAAAAATATATAGAATATAATTTAAAATAGAAGTATCAATTATCAAATCCGACTTCAATATAACCAAAGTAAGGAGTTGAACTCAAGCACTTATCCTCAAATAACACGATTTAACCCCTTCATCATATAGTAAATATCACCATCACCAAGGAAAAAAAACAAATATGTCCAGATACGATTCCCACCTTAAATGTTCATTTTGTGGTAAGTCGCAAGATCAAGTCCGCAAATTAATAGCAGGTCCAGGGGTTTATATTTGCAATGAATGCGTAGAACTTTGTAACGAGATATTAGAAGAAGAATTATTTGAATTTAGCAAAAATACTACTTCCGCTAGTCTAATAGAACCACAATTAGAAAATCAAAGGCATTCAGGTAAGAAAAAAATTCCTTTAGAAAAAGTTCCCAAACCTACAGAAATTAAGCAATATTTAGACGATCGTGTAATTGGACAACACCAGGCAAAAAAAGTTCTATCAGTAGCAGTATACAATCACTACAAACGTCTGAGTTGCCAAACAAAAAATAATTCCCAGAAGAGTGTTGACTCTGATGTGGAATTACAAAAATCTAATATTCTCTTGATGGGTCCGACAGGTTGTGGCAAGACTTTATTAGCTCAAACCCTAGCAGAACTACTAGATGTACCATTTGCAGTTGCAGATGCAACAACTCTTACCGAAGCTGGTTATGTAGGAGATGACGTAGAAAATATTTTATTAAGATTATTGCAAGTAGCAGATTTAGATATAGAAACTGCTCAAAGAGGAATTATATATATAGATGAAATAGATAAAATTGCCCGTAAAAGTGAACATACTTCTATCACGCGAGATGTATCTGGAGAAGGAGTACAACAAGCTTTACTAAAAATATTGGAAGGGACAGTAGTAAATGTTCCCCCACAAGGTGGACGTAAACATCCCTATCAAGATTTTATTCAGCTTGATACTAGCTCAATTTTGTTTATTTGTGGTGGTGCTTTTGTGGGTCTGGAGAAAATTGTTGAACAACGACAGGGAAAAAAATCGTTGGGTTTTATTCAGACCGAAAATATTAATCAAGGTAGTATAGCTTTACCATCAAAAGAAAAACGGAATATTAATATACTGAAAAATTTAGAACCAGATGACTTAGTAAAATTTGGTTTAATTCCAGAGTTTATTGGACGAATGCCAGTTTTAACAGTAATTGACCCATTAGATGAAACTGCATTAATGAAAATATTAACCGAACCACAGAATGCTTTAGTTAAACAATATCAAAAATTATTGAAGATGGATAATGTCAAGTTGGAATTTCATAAGGAAGCTCTAACGGCGATCGCTCAAGAAGCATATAGACGTAAAACTGGAGCTAGAGCATTACGAGGTATTTTAGAAGAGTTAATGTTAGATATTATGTACGAATTACCATCCCGTCAAGATGTTACCCGCTTCACTATTACTAAAGAAATGGTAGACAAACGTTCTACTGCTGAGTTACTATGGCATCCCGCATGGCATAAACAACATGAGTCCGCTTAGAAGTTGTCTGTTCGAGATTAGATTTTAATGGGATATCATCAATTATTCTTCAGCCCTTGTGGTCAATGTAAAATGTAAAATTTCAACTAAGAATCATTAGACATCTCTAGAAAAGAGGCAACAGGCAACAGGCAATAGGAAGAAATAATTGATAATTTATGGATAAGAATTGATTTGATTTTTGATTTTTGGAGATGTCTATTTAGGTTTTATATTCCCTGTTGTCTTTGACAAAAATTGGATATATGGTCGAAATGTTAAAACCCCAGGGACGTTCTATAGAACGTCTCTACATTAGACATCTCCAATAATCAAAAATAACCCTATTATCGTACATAAATCATCAATTATTTCGGCGTTGGTAAATCAAGAGATGAAACTTTAAGAGTAATCTGTTTCTAATACTTCTAAATATCTAACCAGAGTAAGTAATGGGTATCATCACAAAAAGTCGGTACGCGGGAAACCCGCCAATTTTAACGGCGGGATGGAAGCGACCCGATGGGTTTTAACCCATAGTCACATTGACAATTTGAAATCCTAGTCGCTAATATAAGTATATAAGTATATTAGAGCGAAAACTCATTTATGTACCTCACCCAAAAGAACAAAATTAGAAATTTGTCTAGCACCGAATTTAAAGCATTAAGACAATTGTGCAGATTATCTAAAAATATGTACAATGTCGGCCTGTATTCTGTGCGACAATTCTATTTTTCTGAGGGCGGATATCTAAGGTATGAATCCAACTATCATTACTGCAAAAAAAATGAAAATTATCAGTTACTTCAAACCGATATTGCACAGCAAATTTTGAAAGTGTTAGATAGGTCTTTTAAGTCATTTTTTAACTTAATCCAAAAGGCTAAAGAAAGTTTATATCGGTTTGAACAAATCCGAATGCCTAGATACCTCAAAAAAGAGGGGTACTTTCCTTTAATAATACCTCGAATTAGGGTAAAAGACGGATATTTTAACATTCCAATGTCTAGGGAATTTAAAGCCGAATATGGTGCAGTAAAAATACCTTTCCCTGAAAGATTGGTAGGTAAGAATCTCAAGGAAGTTTCGGCTAAGAGCCGACATGAAAAGGATAATACCTAGATTTGATGCCCAGTTTTTTGAAGTAGAATTTATTACGGAGGAGGAGTCACAACCAGCAGTAAAGACAGATAATATAGTAGCAATAGACTTAGGGTTAGACAATAAGCGCCACTTGTGTATCGAATACTGGGTCATCGTTTATTTTAGACGGTAGAAAAATTAAATCAATCAACCAGTGGTACAACACGCGAAAATGCTAGATTGCAGTCTAGAAAGGATAAACAGGGCATTAAAGGTTTAACCAAAAAACAAATTAGTATTACGGTAAATCGGAATAATAAAATCAGAGATTACCTAAATAAAGTAGCTAGGTATTTAATCAACTGGTGTAGTAAAAATAGAATATCTACTCTAGTTGTAGGTGTTAATCCAGCCATGAAGCAAAATATCAATTTAGGCAAAAAAACTAACCAAAAGTTTGTACAGATACCACACCATAGTTTGAGGTTAAAACTGAAAGCTATGTGTGATAGATACGGGTTGATTTACAAAGAGCAGGAAGAATCTTATACATCTAAAGCTAGCTTTTTAGATAGTGATTTAATCCCTGTTTATAATGCTGATAATCCAACTGAATATAGTTTCAGTGGTAAACGAGTGAAGCGATGCAGCGCGGTCTTGGGGGTTTCCCCCATGAGCGACTGCATCAAGACAGCGTGGTTTGTACACAACTAGGGAAGGAAAATTGATAAATGCCGATTGTAATGGTGCTGCAAATATTGGAGTAAAAAGCAACCTGAATGGGTTTACCCCGGACAGATTAGAGGCATCTTTGGCTATGCCATTAAGGGTGAAATTTGACGTGAGGAAAGTCCGTCAAATTTGTTCCACTTAAGAATCCACGGGACTTTCAGTCCGTGGAGTGTCAACCCTATTGCAAAATCATCTTACCAATTACCAACGCCATGATTTCTCCCTACTCCCTACTCCCTACTCCCTATTTATAACAAATACCTGCTTGCTCAAACCGACGTAACGCTTCACCCAAACGTTCACACTCAGCAATTAAACTCATTCTCACATAACCTTCACCACCACTACCAAAAGCATTTCCAGGAGTTACCACCACCCCAGTTTTTTGCAAAACAGATAAAGCAAAATCAGTAGAACCTATTCCTGGGGGACAAGGAACCCATAAATACATAGTTGCCAGAGTCTTCCGCACATTCCAACCTAATTTCCCTAAACCTTGAATCAGAAAATCTCGACGTTGGCGATAACGTTCTTGAACCTGAGATAAATATTCATCCGGTAATTCCAAAGCAGTCTTAGCTGCTGACTGCAAAGCGGTAAACACACCATAATCCAAATTAGTTTTCAAAGTCCGTAAGCCTTGAATAACATGAGAGTTACCAACTACAAAACCTATTCGCCAACCAGCCATATTATAAGTTTTCGACATAGTGTGAAATTCTACACCAATATCTTTTCCTCCAGGAATCTCTAATAAACTGGTAGGTTGATAACCATCAAAAGCCAACTCAGCATAACATAAGTCGTGAACTAGCAAAATTTCATACTTTTTCGCAAAAGCAACAATATCCTCAAAAAATTCTCGTGGAGCAGTAGCGCCAGTAGGGTTACTAGGATAATTAAAAAAGAAAACTTTTGCTTGCTCTGCCACATTATCAGGAATATCTCCCAGATCGATAATCCAATCATTTTCTGGTTTCAGTAAAATACTATGAACCTTACCACCAGCAATTAAAGGACCCCGAAAATGTGCGGGATAAGCAGGATTAGGTGCTAAAACTAAATCTCCCGGATTTATATATGCCAAAGCTAAATGAGTTAAACCCTCTTTAGAACCTAAAAGTGGCAAAGCTTCTCCATCAGGGTCAAGCTCTACACCATAACGACGAAGATACCAATCAGTAATTGCTTTGCGGAAACTAGCACTACCCTCAAAAGGTGGATAACCATGATTAGTAGAATCTTGTAAAGCATTAATGGCAGCTTCAACAACAGGTTGAGGAGTCGCCCCATCCGGGTTTCCCATTCCTAAATCAATTAAATCTAGTCCTTGTTCGCGGGCGCGAGCTTTCAGTTCATCTAAGCGGGCAAAAACGTAAGGTGGTAGTGCTTGTACCCTGTCTGCTGGGTTAATAGAATACATATATTATTTGACAAATATATTTTACAAAAAAAATTGGATTTATTGACAATTAATAATTACCTTTTTTCCAAAGAACAAAGATTGACTAAAATCAAATTTGGCGTTGCTTTTTTCGACTTGAAAGTAGAGGCTTTAAATATTTAGATTATTAGTTATTAATTGATTTATCAAAGTAATTAGGAATTTAAAAAAGCCTCAATGGTAAGGTACACCAAATAGAAAAAGGAAAAAATGTGATAATTTTCTACATTTTATTATTTACCAACAAATTAAGTTATAAAGACTCTCCAATCATAGATAAAAAAGAAAAAAATCCTTTTACTAATGGATAATTGATAATTAATCCCCGGAGGTTTCAAGCCTCTCCTTTTCAATGGATAATTGATAATTAGAGATAGTTTTCATAATCCACTATTTATTATCCATTATTCATTATCCATTATCAATTAATGAACCAATCCTTCTATTACTGAAGAGGTAGTTCTTAATTATGGCTATTCTAGAGTAGCTATGATAAATTACTACAAAATAAACTTCATAACCCTTGCTCTGGAAGGATTATGGGAATATAAAAAAGCAATTCCCATAAACCGGGATTTTTATTTGGTTGAATCCTCTGCTATTTAAGGGTTTAGAGCTATTTAAAATACTAATTTGTTATAACCAGTCTAGGAGAGCCTTAATTATTAATTATTAATTATTAATTATTAATTGTTAATTGTTAATTGTTAATTGTTAATTGTTTACGATAGTATCAATATCTGAATTAGTTCCCAAATTTTGTTTCTCTAGCTCCAGTGAAACTGTTGTAGAAACCATTGCTGCTACTAATTGCTCTGGAACTACTTTAAATGGTAATCTATGAATGTCAGAATTTGGATTACAAGCAACTTCAGCAACACGCCATAATTCAGATAAAGTGATTTCTTTCAAACCTAAGTCATTTAAGCTTTTTGGTAAACCAATCTCATCGTAGAATTTTAACAGTTGTTGTCTAGCAGTTACGGCTAGTTGATTGCCTTGTACCATTTCTTCTAACCTTAGCTGAACTAATATACCATAAGCAACTTTTTCTCCATGTAATTTGCCATGACTAGCAGACAAATGAGTTAGGCCATTATGAATAGCATGGGCAGCCACAGTCCGACATTGCGCCCCACCAATACCTCCAATTAAACCAGCTAATAATACTGTTGCATCCACAACTTCTTGCCAGATTTCTCCTCCTGGTTGTTCCAGAGCAGCAGTTGATTTTTGAAAGAGGATATCCCTTAATACTCTAGCTTGCTGGACAGCAGCAATAATCATTGTTTGCTCTGAGTGGCCACTGCTGACTGAGGCTTCATACCATTTGGCGATCGCATCTCCAATACCAGCTATTAAAGTTCTGGGAGGCCCAGTTTTGATAATCCCATAATCTAGAATTAGCAATTCTGGACATCTAGCTAAACTTACATCATATAAGAAAGCGCCTTGGTCTGAGTAGATATTTGATAGTGCTGTCCAAGCTGCACAAGTAGCTGCTGAGGTAGGAATGGTAATTATGGGTAAATGACATTGGTGAGCTAGGAGTTTAGATGTATCAAGAGCTTTACCACCACCAATACCAATTATTAAGTCTGCTTTGTGGGTGGCTACAGTTTGACGGAGATTAGCCAAGCTTGTTTCACTACAGTCTGAGCCGTAGTTAGCCTGGGTAAATTTTAAATTATGGATTTTTAGTAAGGGTTGGAGGTAGGGTTGGATGGTACTCAGGGAGCGATCGCCTCCAACTATCAGGGGATTATTGCCAAGACGGGCGATCGCCTCTCCTGATTCGGCCAGAGCATTTTTCCCTCGAATAACTTGAGCTGGGGCGATATTTAGGGATAATAAAGTTGTGGGTGGTTGGGAAATATTGCTTGATTTAATCATGGCAACTAAGGCACTTGTTCGAGTCAATTTTATTGAGTATAGGCAACTATTGTTATATTTGTCAGGTTTTCTCGAAAAATTTTAAGATTTTTTTCTATATTAAAATTTATACTAAAAATTATCAAGCTTTTAACTGCCTACTATGTGAAATATAATTATTTTCTAGGATGGATATATATTGTTTTTACTCTTGAAATTATAAGTAATTAAGATATTTCATTCTTGTTCCTCCTAAAATATTTCTCAATTTACCTATTTGAACAGTTATCTATGTCACATATTTTTTTCAAGATAATTGAACTTTTATAAATATTTGTTAGTTTTAGCAGATATTTGTTATCATTAAACGCCTTTTGATGTTAAAAAGTTAAGTGAGGATATGTTTAGCCAATTTTTCAAACAGGTCTAAAAGGGATAAAAAAGAAAAAAATTCCTTTTAGTCAATCCTTATATTACAGAAAATGTAATTATTAATTATTAATTATTAACTATTAACTGATAAAATTTAGGAGCAAAGATAATGAAAGGTTCATTTGCTAAATACGCTCAAGAAAGTAGTACAGAGGTAACATTTTATTATATGGATGGTCACACAGAAACCTTCAGTTTACCAATTAATGCACAACAATTTCAAGCACAATTACAACAATTACTTAAACAGCCTTGGATTACCTTTCATTTAATAGATCAAACAGTTTGTATTTGTACTGAGAAAGTTATGAAAATAGAAATTAAACCACCCATAAATCAAATGCAAGGAGAAGGAGTATTTGCTAATTCTCAGAGAATAACTGCTTTACAACGTAACGTTGGCAGATAAGCAGATAATAAATAACTTAATAGCTGAATGCTTACAAAACAGATAAGTATTTATTCCCAAAAATCAAAGGCAAGAAATTCTATTTTCTTTTAACTATCTATACTATATTGATAATAAATCATTTGCTGGGAAAATTGTCTCTTGGACTAAAGCTGATTGCTGGGAACCCTCAAAAAAATCTGTCTTTCTTAGTTCCCCTTGAATTTATTGCACAGTATGACATCTTACAGCAGTTTTCAAGTTGATGAGGTCAAAAATTCTGCGACATTAGGGAGTAGGGAATCGGGAAAAAATAATATTAAAACTGTACCTCACTATTCGCGCAAAGTGCGGTAAGACTTAATACCTGTAATTAGTAACTGTTTACTGGCAACTGAATACAGGTAAGTAATTTTTTATATAATTACTTTACCCAGTAGTATCAGATAGTAAAATGAGATAAAGGGTGCATTTCAAGTAACTTAATTTCCACAAAAATAAATATAGATATTGCCAACTATTTAAGGATAATAAAAAAAATGCTGGATTCACAAAAGCCCATAACCTCTGATGTTCAAAAAAGTAAATTAGATCAACGCGCTCCTAACAGAATTTTCAGTTTTAGTCACGGTACTATAGTTGGTTGGTTGCGTACAATTTTATTTGTATTTCTAGATGGAACTTTAATATCTCTTGCTTGGAAAACTGCTCAGTGGATGAGCAGTAATCTCAAGACTTTTCAAGTAATTTCATCTTTCGATTTAGTCGGAAATTCTGTAAATAAACCAGGATTTTTACTACCAATTTTACTAATTACACTTAATAGTATTGCTGCTGCTGGATTTTATGGAGAGCATCAAAATCGTTATCAATATTTTAGGTTAATCAAAAGTCTTACTTTTGCCCAAGTAATTGTACTATTTATAGCTTTCCTCTACGAACCAGAGGCAATTTTTTCTCGTTCTACTTTTTTACTGGCATGGTTATTTAATCTGATATTTGTACTGACAGCTCGTTTAATTGTAGAAGCAACTATTACAATAATTCACAGACGAGGTTCTCTCCGCCAGAAAATTTTTTTAGTGGGTACTCATCAGGATACTTTAGTGGCACACATTGCTCTGAAGTTAGTCAGTAATAACGAATATGAAATCTTAGGGGAAGTAGATGTATCTACTAAAGAAAATTGCAGTCACTGGCAAGATATTTTAGAAGAGATATCTGAGCAAGGAGTGGGAGAAATTTTTGTCTGTTCTTGGCACTCAATTCCAGACCACATGGAATTTTGTTGGAGCGTAAAAACAGCAGGTATTCATCTACGGATTTTACCAGTTGGTTTAAGTATTCCCACTCAAATACCCAAAATAGAGATGATTGGTGGGATACCCACAATTCATTTAAGTCCGCCAGCAATTGTAGGTGTTGATTATTGGATAAAGCGTAGTTTTGATTTACTTTCTTCAGGTTTGTTTATTTTGTTAGCGGCTCCTCTACTATTATTCATTGCAGCTCTTATTTACCTAGATTCTCCAGGACCAATATTTTATAAACAAACTCGAATGGGTTTGAGAGGGCGACATTTTAAAGTTTGGAAATTCCGCACGATGGTAGTTAATGCCGATCAATTAATCAAAGAGTTGGAGGCGAAAAATGAAACTAAAGATGGTGTGCTATTCAAGATGAAAGAAGACCCGCGCATTACTAAAGTTGGCAAGTTTCTCCGGCGCTATAGTATTGATGAACTGCCTCAATTAATGTAGTGAAAGGTAATATGAGTTTGGTTGGACCTCGCCCACTACCATTACGAGATGTTGAATGTTTTAAACCACACCATTTTGCACGACAAAATGTTTTGCCAGGAATTACAGGTTTGTGGCAAGTATCGGGTCGCTCAAATATTCTTGATTTTGAGAATGCCTTCCGCCTAGATATGACTTATATCAATAATTGGTCTTTGGCTATGGATTTTCAGATTTTACTAAAGACAGTCAAGGTAGTTTTGGCTAGACATGGTGCGTATTAAGAAACTTCTTGAATTAGCTCCTCAATATTTTTCTGATTAATTTTCCACATTTCCTCTTCTTCCCAAATCCACCTACTATTTACCCGCTCGACTGTACCATCAAAGGTGACATCCTCCCGACGCCGACCTGACGGTACGGCGCAGGCTTCCAAACCTCACAGTTTGGCATTCCTAGTTTTTCTCTC